>JAHFFQ010000007.1:10347-20290 GCA_023247875.1 Candidatus Omnitrophota bacterium
AAGCTCACTTATGCCGGAGACCTGAAGCGGCTTGAAGAGGTAAAAGGTAAATTCAAATTCTACAAAACCGATATCTGCGACAAAAGGCAAATTGAAGCGATATTCGCCAAAGAGAAACCGGATATCGTAGTTCATTTTGCCGCAGAAAGCCACGTTGACCGCAGCATCAATGATGCCACCCCTTTCATCGAGGCCAATGTAAAAGGGACGCAGGTATTGCTTGATGCCGTCCGCAGGCAGAGGGCGAAGAAGTTTATTTTTATCTCAACCGACGAGGTTTACGGGGAGATCCCCGACGGCAAATTCAATGAAAGCTTTCCGGTCAGGCCCAACTCACCTTACGCGGCTTCCAAGGCGGCGGCAGACCTCCTGGTGCAGTCCTATATCAGGACTTACAAGTTTCCCGCGATAATTATCCGGCCGTCAAATAATTACGGGCCCTGGCAGTATCCCGAGAAGTTGATCCCGCTTGCCATCCTAAGGATATCAGAAGGCCAGAGGATCCCGGTTTACGGCCAAGGCCAAAACGTGCGTGAATGGCTTTATGTTGATGATTGCGCCTCGGGTATTCTGGCAATTATGAGAAAGGGTAAGCTCGGCCAGGTCTATAATTTAGGAAGCTCTCGGGAGAGCAAAAATATAGATACGGTAAAACTGCTGCTGAAAACTTTAGCTGCCGGCAAGGACAGGTTTGAGTTTGTTAAAGACCGGCTGGGCCATGATATAAGATACAGCCTTGATTCCGCAAAAGCTCGCAAAAATATCGGTTGGAAACCGCTAGTTAACTTTGAAGATGGCCTTAAGCTTACTGTGGCTTGGTCGTTGAAGCATAAATCCTGGCTCAAGAGCAAGTTGAAGGATATTGATAAGCTTTACAAATAATATAAGGATTACCTATGTCAGTGGTTATCGTAACCGGCTCCTGCGGATTGATCGGCTCTGAAACCGTAAGTTTCTTTGCCGAAAAAGGCCTTAGTATCGTCGGTATTGACAATAATATGCGCCAAAGCTTTTTTGGCGCCGACGGTTCAATACTTTGGAACAGGAAGCGCCTCCAGAAACTGCACAAAAACTACAGGCATTACGCGATTGACATCCGCGACGAAAGAAAAATTGATTCCATATTCAGGAAGTACGGTAAGGATATCGTTTTAATTGTCCATACGGCAGCCCAGCCATCCCATGATTGGGCGGCAAAAGACCCCAAGGTTGATTTTGGTGTAAATGCTACAGGGACTCTGGTATTGCTTGAGGCCCTGCGCCGGTTCTCGCCCCAGGCAGTTTTTATCTTTACCTCCACAAATAAAGTCTATGGGGATACCCCGAACTTCCTTCCTTTAATTGAAAAAGAAAAGCGTTTTGAGATATCCAGCGACCATAAATATTATGTGGGCATAGATGAAACGATGAGCATTGATAACTGCCTGCATTCGGTTTTCGGGGCATCCAAGGTTGCCGCGGATATCATGGTGCAGGAATATGGAAGATATTTTCATCTTAAAACCGGGGTGTTCAGGGGAGGCTGCCTTACCGGCCCGGCGCACTCCGGGGCGGAGCTTCACGGTTTCTTATCCTATTTGGTCAAATGCGCGGTTACCGGGAAAAAATATAAAATCTTCGGCTACAAAGGCAAACAGGTCAGGGATAATATCCACTCCTTTGACCTGGTGAACGCCTTTTATCACTTTTTTCAAGCCCCGCGCAGCGGTGAGGCCTATAATATCGGAGGCGGGAGATTTGCCAATGTTTCCATCTTAGAGGCGATCGAGATCTGTGAAAAGTTGACCGGTAAAAAGTTTGGCTACGAATACATCGATACTAACCGCATCGGCGACCACATCTGGTGGATCAGCGACCTCTCCAAGTTTAAAACGCATTACCCGGATTGGCAGCATAAATACGGCATAGAAGAGACAATGAAGCAGATATATGAAGCCCAGCGATAATATCCGCAGGCGTTTTATCGCCGCCGAATCCGACTCCCTCGTTATTGAAACCATCCAAACCGAATCAAAGACCCGCCGGCAGCGCCTGCGCGTGCTTAAACTTAAAGGCACCTGGAGCGCCAATGATTACAATGAGCTTGTTTTTGAAGTTGCCTTGCGTAAAGGCCCACCGGAAACCCACACCTTTAAAGGGGCCTGGAAACTAAATAAAAACCAGCAGATTGAATATAGCTGCGGCGAAGGGCCGGATGTATTAACCTTTAAAGGCCACTGGGATATATCTTCGGCCAACCGGCTTGTTTATTTCCTGGAGGGCAGCTCAACCTCGCGCTTTGAGTTTAAAGTCCAGCTTGGATCTGCGTCGCTTAATCCTAAAAAAGGAGAGGTCCGCTATCGTATAGGCATAGGTGTGCGCCAAAGCCGCCTGACTAGCCCCGGCCAACTGCTTATTCTCTACGGAGAGTGGAAGTTTAGCCGTAATTTAGGGTTAATTTTCCAGATGGATTATGGCAAGGGCAGGGTAAAGGCAATAGATTTTGGAGCAGAGGTAAGCTTTGGCCGGAATAAGGTCATTTTCAGCCTTAAGAATGAGTTTAACGAGCCACTTGGCATTACTCTTACCATGACGCATCAATTTCTGAAAGCCATTGATGCCGAAGCCTTTATAAGGCTGAAATACCGCCAAAACCACTATGGCGCGGAAGCAGGCATTACCATCCCTTTTTAGGCAAAAAATCCTTTATTTCTCTTGGCTTAATGTTATAATATTACTTCATATAACGGTCTCCCTAGAGGGTGGTTAACCCTGGAAAGAACAGATGAAATATAGCTCACTTTTGATCACTGGCGCTGCTGGTTTTATCGGCAGTAACCTTGCAGTTAACTTCAAGCGTAAATACCCCAAGCTAAAGGTTTATGCTTTGGATAATCTTAAGCGCCGGGGGTCTGAGCTTAATCTGCCCCGCTTAAAAGAAAATAAAGTTAACTTTGTCCACGCGGATATAAGGAACCCTGAGGACCTGGCCCTGAATTTTGATGTAGATTTAGTAATTGAATGCTCTGCCGAGCCTTCGGTTATGGCCGGATTTGATAATCCGCCTTATATTATCAGCACTAATTTAACCGGCACTGTTAATTGCCTTGAGTTATGCCGCAAACGTAAAGCAGATATAATCTTTCTTTCCACCAGCCGCGTTTATCCTTACAAGGCTATAAACAAGATCAAAACGATCGAAACCGATACCCGTTTTGAATGGAGCGCGGAACAGGATATACCGGGTTGGTCAGTTAAGGGGATAAATGAAGATTTTACCATTCAAGGGCCCAAAACTCTATACGGAGCTACAAAGCTTTCTTCGGAGCTGTTTTTACAGGAATATATTGCCAACTACGGGATCAAAGGGGTAATTAATCGCTGCGGGGTGATAAGCGGGCAGTGGCAGTTCGGTAAAATTGACCAGGGTGTCTTTACTTACTGGATGCTGGCGCATTATTTCAGGAAACCGCTTAAATATATCGGTTTTGGCGGTAAAGGTAAACAGGTGCGCGACCTTTTGCATGTGGATGATTTATTTACTTTAATTGATATTGAGGCCTCCGGGCTTTCAAGGATAAGCGGTAATATTTATAATGTAGGCGGCGGAAAAGAGAGGAGCCTTTCCCTGTACGAGACAACCAAATTGTGCCGGGAAATTACCGGCAACAAGATAGGGATCTCAAGCGATTTAGCAACCCGTAAGGGGGATATATCCATTTATCTAAGCGATAATAGCAAGGCAGTTCAAGAATTAAAATGGAAGCCAAAGAGAAGCGTAAAATCGGTTTTATCCGGGATCTTTACCTGGATCCGCGATAACGAAACGGGGTTAAGGAAGATATGAAAAAAGCGCTGATTACCGGGGCAACGGGGCAGGACGGTTCTTATTTAACCGAGCTCCTGCTTGCAAAAGGTTACCAGGTGCATGGAATAATCCGCCGGGCAAGTACATTCAATACCGGTAGAATTAATCATATTTATACCGATCCGCATGACCCTAAAGCCAGATTATTCCTGCATTTCGGTGATTTATCCGATGCTGAACAAACTAATAATATTATCTTTAACATAAAACCTGACGAGGTATATCATCTGGCCGCGCAAAGCCATGTGCGGGTAAGTTTTGATATACCGGAATATACCGGAGATGTTACCGGCTTAGGCACGGTCCGGATACTAGAGGCAATCCGCCGCAGCGGCAGAAAAATAAAGTTTTATCAGGCATCCAGCAGTGAAATGTTCGGCTCTGCGACTCCTCCTCAATCAGAAAATACCCGGTTCCAGCCGCAAAGCCCCTATGCCTGCGCCAAGCTTTATTCATACTGGTTTACCAAAAACTATCGCGATGGCTACAATATGTTTGCCTGTAACGGCATACTTTTTAATCATGAAACGGTGGCTTCATTTATGCCAATGTTTTGTAAGAAGGCAGGGGAAGAAGAGTTTGATATTAAACCGATCGCTGAAATTGTTCCTTTTGACAAATCCATAAAACAGTACCAATCACGAGATATCTTCGGTATCTGCGTGTGGGGAAAAGACGGTTGGGTTGAAGTGAGGCACGCTTCAGCATATCCTCATAATATTGCGGATGGTAATAAGAAGCCAAGATTTATAAATTCACGTTCAGGAGCGTTTATGGCTACCTCAAGCCACGTTGGGTTCATAGAAGGAGGCGGTGAAAAAGAGGTAGGGAATATGGCCGTCGGTGATTGTTTGGAAGTCATCGATCTTCCTGATCGTAATCCAACATTGCATGGAGTTCGTCGTATTACCGAGAAAGAAGCTGAACTATTGGGTATGATGGTGGGCGATGGGTCGGTCACCCCTGAAAAACGAGGAACCGGCATACATGGGAAATTTACCAACTCATCCTCTGAGATAAGGGGTCATTTTGATTACTTGTGGTCGGCGGTTACAGGAGGACATACGAAATATTATCCAACACAATCAGGGTTCAATCCTTCTAAAACGGTTGATCAGCTTCGTCTCAATGGAGGAAATGAGTGGTTGAGGGGAATTGATATTTATAATGAGGACCGGACAAAGCGCGTTCCGAGAATAATTCTTAACTCAGAGATGTCTGTGATGCTTGCTTTTTTACGGGGGTACAACGCAACAGATGGCTTGAAAAGTAATCTATGTACGTACGAGTTTAAAAATTTTAAGACTAATTCGGCAACCTTGGCCATGGGATTGTGGTACCTAATCGAAAAAACCACGAAACAAGATATCAATCTGACTGTGGAAACCAAAGAGGATGGGCGGGTTTTCTATTCGCTGAATCTATTATCAACCATAGACAATTTCTCAAAAGAGTGTGAGGTAAAAGAGTTGGCATTGAAGGGGGTTTCTCAGCGAGAAATGTCCCGGCTGACGGGGATTTCAAGAACCTTCATACGAAAAATTCAGGACGGCGGTTCCGCTTGTTTAGAGCATCCTTTTCACAAGAATCCTTTCGAAATAAAAAAGATTGTCGAAATGCCGAATTACCAGGGGTGGTTCTGCGATCTTGAGACATCGTCAGGAGAATTTCATTGCGGTATCGGGAAAATTCACGTTCATAATTCTCCAAGGCGAGGTGAAACATTTGTCAGCAGGAAAATTACCCGGGCGATAGCCAATATCCTGGCCGGCAGGCAGGAGGAGCTTTATCTCGGTAATCTTAAAGCTAAGAGGGACTGGGGTTATGCCCCTGAGTATGTGCAGATGATGTGGTTGATATTGCAGCAGGATAATCCCGATGATTATGTCATAGGCACAGGAGAATCTCATTCGGTAAAAGAATTAGTAGAGGAGGCTTTTGGCTACGCGGGCTTAAAGTGGAAAAGATACGTCCGGATCGACCCGCGTTATTTCCGGCCCACAGAAGTGAATAATCTTATTGCCGATATTAAGAGGGTAAAGAAGGTATTTAAATGGCAACCGAGAGTGGGCTTTCATGATTTAGTAAAAATAATGCTTGATGCCGATATGAGGGCTTGCGGATTAGAGCCGATAGGTGAAGGGGATAAGATCATCAGGAAGAAATTCCCTCGTAGATGGTGGAAGGCAGATTAATCTATAAATTATGATCAACTTAAAGAATAAATGCATCTTAGTAACCGGCGGCACAGGCTTCTTAGGCAAGCATCTTGTTGCCAAGCTAAAGGAACTCGGATGTAAAGATATCTTTATTCTCCGCAGCAGGGATTATGATTTAGTGCAAATGGCGTCGGTTAAGAAGCTATATAAGGACGCTCAACCGGATATCGTCATACATCTGGCGGCTAAAGTCGGCGGTATCGGGGCGAACGAGGAAAATCCCGGCAAATTTTTCTACGACAACCTCATGATGGGCATTCAGATGATGGAGATAGGCAGGCAGTCGGGAATCGAGAAATTTGTGGCTATAGGCACCATATGCTGTTATCCAAAATTCACTCCCGTTTCATTTAAAGAAGAAAATCTCTGGGATGGTTATCCTGAGGAGACAAATGCGCCGTATGGATTAGCTAAGAAAATGCTATTGGTTCAATCTCAGGCATATCGTAAGCAGTATGGTTTTAATTCGGTTTTTCTGCTGCCGGTAAATCTTTATGGCCCCGGAGATAATTTTGATCCTAAAACCTCCCACGTCATTCCCGCATTAATAAAAAAGTGCGTTGATGCAGTTAGAAAAAATGAAAAAAAGATCATAGTTTGGGGCACCGGCAGGCCAACCCGCGAATTTTTATATGTTGAAGATGCGGCGCAAGACATAATCTTAGCCGCGGAGAAATATGACAAATCCGAGCCGGTAAATTTAGGGGCAGGTTTTGAAATCTCGATCAGGCATTTGGTAAGATTAATCGTCAAGCTCACCGGGTTTAAAGGGAAAATTATCTGGGATAAGACTAAGCCCGACGGCCAGCCGCGCAGATGCCTGGATACCTCTAGGGCAGGCAGAGAGTTCGGCTTTAAAGCAAAAACTAAATTTGAAGAAGGCCTGAAAAATACAATTGATTGGTACCGGAAAACAGAGAGGGTGAATTATGCTGAATAATAAAGTTATCCTGATCACTGGCGGCACCGGATCTTTAGGCAAGAAGATGGTGCAGATGATTGTTGATGGCGGCTATAAACCAAATAAACTTATAATATTCAGCCGGGATGAGCTAAAACAATTCGAGATGTCTCAAGTTTGGAACACCAAGAAATACCCGTTTATGAGGTATTTCTTAGGGGATGTGAGGGATCTCAGCAGATTGCAGCGCGCTTTTATGGGTGTTGACTATGTAATTCACGCCGCGGCTTTAAAACAAGTGCCCGCTGCTGAATATAATCCTTGTGAGTTTGTCAAAACTAATGTTATGGGTGCGATGAATATAATAGATGCCGCCATATCAGCTAATGTCAAGAATGTGGTGGCTTTATCAACTGATAAGGCCTGTAATCCTATTAATTTATACGGAGCGACAAAACTGTGCTCTGATAAATTATTCATGGCCGCGAATGTCTATAGCGGTACGCATCAGACGAAATTTTCGGTTGTCAGGTACGGCAATGTTCTTGGAAGCAGGGGTTCTGTCGTGCCATTTTTTGATGAGCGTAAGTCCACCGGGGTTTTACCTATAACGCATCCGGATATGACAAGATTCTGGATAACCCTTGATCAGGCGGCTCATTTTGTTTTCTTTTGCCTTGAGAATATGCAGGGGGGAGAGTTATTTGTCCCCAGAATACCATCTATGCGGATTGTAGATTTAGCCAAAGCCATATGCCCTGTATGCAAGCAGGAGATCGTAGGCGTGCGTCCAGGAGAAAAGATACACGAGGTTCTCATAAGCAATTCTGACGCGAAGAATGCCCTGGAATTTAAGGATTTCTTTATCGTTACCCAGAATAAAGAATACAGAAATGAACTGCTAAATGAAGGGAAACCCGGAAAACCATGCAGCGAACATTTTGAATATAGTTCAGCCAACAATAAGCAATGGTTATCCGTTGCTGATCTCAATAAGATCCTGCTTACCATCAAGGGTGATTACAAGATAGAAAAATCCAGGTGGTCAAAAGAAGGTGTTCCTGCCTAAAGATTCGAATTGACTATGAAAAAGAAGCTTCTAATAACCGGAGTAAGCGGATTACTAGGCAGTAATTTGGCATATATCCTTCGGGATAAATATGAGATAACGGGTTGGTATAATCTGCATAAGGTGTTTATTCCCGGAGTAGATTCTTTTAAGGTAAATATCGCCGATAAACAATCAGTCAGGAAGTTTATATCCGGCTATAAGCCCGATATAATTTTACACTGCGCTTCATTGACGGATATCGATTATTGTGAAAACAATAAAGAAGAGACAAGAAAAGTTAACGTAGATGGCACGCAAAATATCGCCTCTCTCTGCGGAAATCAAAATGCCAAGCTAGTCTATATATCAACAGATTCGGTTTATGACGGTAAAAAAGGCAAATATACCGAAGATGACCCCGTATCCCCTTGCAACTACTATGGATTAACCAAATATGAGGCCGAAGATGCCATCAAAGAACATAAAAATCATATCATAATCAGGACAAACATATTCGGTTGGAATATCCAGAACAAACTTAGCCTTGCTGAATGGATATTATATAATTTGCAAAGAGGATGCGCTATCAATGGATTTAAGGATGCGGTATTTTCTTCAATATATACAATAGAGTTTGCCGGAATAATGGATAAAATGCTGGATAAGGATTTAAGGGGTATTTTTAACCTTGCCAGCAGTACCTCTTTATCAAAACATGAGTTTGCCGCCTTAATCGCCGAAACCTTTAACAAGGACAAGGCTCTTATAAAGCCCATTAGCATAGATGATTATCCCTTTTCCGCCAGGCGGGGTAAGAACCTGTCTCTTGACACTCAAAAACTATCCAAAGCTTTAGTTCAGGATATACCATTAATCGAAGAATGCGTTCAGGCTTTCTTTAAAGATTACAAAAACGGATTGTGTGATGAGATAAAGAGGTGCTGTTATCCAGGAACCTGGTATCCGTCTTTAGATATTATTGGTTACAGCAGGCAAAGCATAGATGAATCCGATATAGATTCCGTAACTGAAGTATTAAAATCATCCAATCTTACCCAGGGAAGCAAGGTGGGAGAATTTGAAAAAGCTCTATGTAAATATACCGGGGCAAAATACGCTGTAGTAGTATCAAGCGGCACGGCAGCGCTGCACATCGCCTGTTTAGCTGCTGGATTAAAAAAGGGTGATGAGTTTATAACATCCCCTAATACCTTTGTGGCATCTGTAAACTGTGGGGTCTATTGCGGGGGAAGCCCTGTTTTTGCTGATATAAGAAATGATACATATAATGTTGATCCGCAAGAGTTAAAGAGGAAAATTATCGCAAGGACGAGGGTCGTTATCCCTGTGCATTTTGCCGGGCAGATATGCGATATGGCAGAGATTAAAGAAATTGTTCGGGTAAAACAGGCCGAGTATAAGGAGAAAATATTTATTATCGAGGATGCAAGCCATGCTTTTGGCTCTGTATATAAAGGAGCAAAAGCCGGTTCCTGCGCCTATTCAGATATGGCTGTAATGAGTTTTCATCCGGTAAAGCATATAACCACCGGTGAAGGCGGTGTTGTTTTTACCAATGATGGGGCACTTTATAAGAGATTAAAGTTGCTTCGTTCACATGGCATCACCAATAATGAGGATGATTTAGTTTTTAAAGAACAGGCCTGTGGTCCAAGCGGCCTAAACCCATGGTATTATGAACAGCAAGTCCTTGGTTTTAACTATAGGATTACTGATATTCAATGCGCGCTGGGTATATCTCAGTTAGAGAAAGTAGACTACTTTCTAAGGAGAAGGCGAAGAATATTTGAGACATATAATAATGTTTTTGCTGATAATAAGCTTATCACTTTGCCCTTTGAATCCAGGGGCTGTTTTACTAACTGGCATCTTTATGTCCTGCAAATTGATTTTGACGCGCTCGG
>JAHFFQ010000008.1:0-11326 GCA_023247875.1 Candidatus Omnitrophota bacterium
GAGACAGAGGTCCCTTTATTCAGCAACCCGATAACCGCCTTTACCGGTGTAGCCTGGACAAAAGAGATCCCCGGCTCTGCCAACCGCTACCTTATCGGCCTATCCTATGAACAGATCAACTCCTTTCAGAATAATATGCTTATGCGTTATGTCCGGCTAAAGAAGCTTTTTATACCTGTGACCATCTCGGTAATCGCCTGCTTGACCCTCTTTTTGGCTTTTGGCGCCTATCTAAATGCACAACTGACCCATAAGAATAAGATGCTCGTAGAGGAGTTAGTTGGTGTATTACATGAATCCGATCTTACCAGGCATAGGATAAAAGAAATCGCCCGGCAGAGAATTATCCTGCAGCAGAGGATAAATACGCTGGTTGCGCGGATTAAATCCGCTTCGGAAAGCAAAAGCGTTCAAGCGCCTGCCGCCGTTGATAAGACAAAGGAACTAAGTGACTTGATTATAGGGCTTACCAAGGAAAGGGACCTTTTGCAGGCGGAGCTGGCCACGCTGCAGATCAGCGAGAAGACGGTCAAAGAGGAATCCCTGCGTTTGGATACCAGGAAAGCGATCTTGACCAAGGCAAACCTGGACAGGATGTACCAGTGGCTTAAAATCCACCAGAATCCGCGCACGGGCTTAGTAATGAGTTTTGAAGGAGACAAGGATATCGCCGGTTGGGCCTTTACCTATGACCAGGCGTTGATGATCCAGGTCTTTACCAACTCTGATGATTATGACCGGGCAAAAAAACTGCTGGATTTTTTTGCCTATCAGGCACAAAGGGAGGAGGGCTGGTTTTTGAATGCCTATTATTCCGACACCGGATCACCCGCGGAGTATGTCATGCACTGCGGCCCGAATATCTGGCTGGGCATTGCCATTGTTCAGTATAGCCGGAAAACCGGGGATAGGCATTATTTGCCGATTGCCGAAGAGATCGCCCGGAATATTATCAAACTGCAAAATTCCGACAGCGACCATGGGATACGCGGCGGCCCGCAGATGAGCTGGTATTCCACAGAACATAACCTGGACGCTTACGCTTTTTTCAAAATGCTCGCCGAAGTTACAAACAAGGAAAAATATATCCGGGCAGCGGAGGAAACATTAGGATGGCTGGTGCGCAATACTTATGGCAGGGATGAGCTGCCGGTTAAACGCGGCAAAGGGGATTCTACGATCGCCACGGACACCTATGCCTGGTCCATCGCTTCTATCGGCCCGGAAAGGCTTAAGAGTTTAGGCCTGGACCCGGATAAAATAATGGAGTTTGTCGAGGAGAATTGCAAAGCGGAGGTTGAATTCCTGCGTCCCTCCGGACAGATCGTTAAGATCCAGGGTTTTGATTTTGCCCCCCAGCGCAATGTTGCCCGCGGAGGGGTGGTTTCAAGCGAATGGACCGCGCAGATGGTTGTTTCATTCAAGGTCATGGCTGATTATTATTCTAAAGCCGGGCGGCAAGATAAGGCAGCCGCTTATCGGAAGAAAGCGGATAATTACCTGGAGCAATTAGGGAATATGATTATTTCCAGCCCCTCTCCTTCGGGCCAGGGGGAAGGCTGCCTGCCGTACGCAACGCAGGATTTTGTGGATACCGGGCATGGCTGGATGACCCCTAAAGGCAAGCATACCGGTTCGGTATCCGGCACTGCTTATGCCATTTTTGCCTATTACGGCTATAATCCCCTGGAACTCGACTGATGCGGCGGAAATTGAAGGTTATTTTTCGCAGGCTTTATTCTGAATTCGGGCCGCAGCATTGGTGGCCTGCGGAGGATAGTTTTGAGGTCATAGTCGGGGCGGTCCTTACTCAGGGAACTAATTGGCTGAATGTGGAAAAGGCCATAGCCAGGCTTAAAGCCAAAAATTTACTAAGCCCTGAAAAACTTTTTCGGATGAGCTCCGCTAAGATCTCCACGTTGATCAAAAGCGCGGGTTACCATAATATCAAGGCCGGCAGGATCAAGGAATTCCTGAAATTCTTTTTTGGGGTTTATCAGGGTGACCTTAAGAAGATGTCGCAAACTGACCACCGGGAATTGCGTAAGCTCCTGCTTTCGGTAAAGGGGATAGGCCCGGAAACAGCGGATTCCATCCTGCTCTATGCTTTGAATAAGCCGGTATTCGTGGTGGATGCCTACACCAGAAGGATATTCTCCCGGCACGGGCTAATTCAAGAAAAAGCCGATTACGCCGAGGTACAGGATATTTTTATGCGCAATCTCAAAGACAGCGTGAGGATGTTTAATGAATACCACGCCCTTTTAGTAAAACTGGGCAAGGATTACTGCCGTAAACAGGATCCTAAATGCGGGATTTGCCCTCTCCATGGTCAATAAAAGACGCCTGATCAGCACTATCCGGAAATTAATCAGCCTGGATTCCCAGAATCCCCCCGGGGATGAATCCAGAGTAGCCGGTTTTGTAGCCAAATATTTGCGCGATCTGGGCCTGGATGTCAAAACCTGCAGTTTTAAAAGCAAAAGGACCAATGTAATCGCTACTCTTAAAGGCAGATCCGGAAAATCCCTTTTAATCACTCCGCATCTTGATACTGTGCCGGCAGGAAAAAGCTGGAAAACCAAACCTTTCCTAGGGAAAATTTGCGGGGATAAAATATATGGATTAGGGACAACTGATTGCAAAGGAAATTTAGCCTGCGCCATGGAGGCTGTCCACAGCCTGGTCGAGGAGGGAGCCGAACTTGATTATAACCTGGTCTTCGCCGCTACTGCCGACGAGGAGAGCGGTTCGTTCCTGGGGCTGATACCCTTACTGGAACGCTCGATATTAAAAGTAGACGCGGCAGTAGTCCTGGATGCCGATGATTTTGAGATCGTGGTCACGCAGAAAGGGCTGATGCATCTAAAGGTGTCCATTAAAGGCAAAAAAGCGCATGGGGCCTATCCCTGGCTGGGGGTTAATGCCATAGATATAGCGGCCAGGATAATCACCGACCTTAAAGATCAGAAAATAAGTTATAAAAGGAACAGGTATTTGCGGGAGCCCACCCTTAATGTAGGTACCATAAAAGGCGGGGATAAGGTAAATGTGGTCAGCGACTGGTGTGAATTCGAGCTGGATTTCCGTTTCCTTCCGGGGACAAGCCAGAAGCGGATTTTGCGGAATTTGAAGAAAACCATCTTGCGCTACAGCCGTAATTTTAAGATCGATATCCAGGGTATCCAGGAGCCGTATTATATCAACCCTGGGCATCCGCTGGTTACGCATTTGGTTTCAGCGATGCGCAGCGCTAAGGTTAAATGGCGGATCAGCGGTTCGGAGGGGGCGACCGTAATCACATTTTTTAAAGCCAGGAATATTCCAGCTGTTGCCACCGGATTTGGCAGTGAGGGCTGCGCGCATGTCGCGGATGAATATGCCAGGGTCAGCAACTTGTATATAGGGGCGCAGGTTTTGACCGAGTTCCTTAAGAATTATAGTTTTTCATCAACAGGATAATTTACCAAGGAGATACAATGGAAATATTGAAGATCAGGCGCAGGGTACGCCTTAAGAAACCATACCTGGTTGTGGCTTGGCCGGGAATGGGTGATGTGGCTTTTAAGGCGGCAAACTATCTAGTGGAATACCTGAAAGCCGAGGAGTTGGCCAGTATTGAGCCGGAGGGATTTTTTTATCTTACCGGAAGCCTGGTCATCTCCGGGATATTGGAAAGTGCGCAATTGCCGGAGAGCAAGTTCTATTTCTGGAGGAATAAGGCGGGCAAGAATGATCTGATCATATTCTTAAGCAATGCCCAACCTGATCTCTCCAAAGCGGACAAATATTCCCAGGAGATAATTGAGCTGGCCAAGAAATTCCAGGTAGAGGCGGTGGTAAGCTTTGCCTCTATGCCCCAGGCAACCGATCACACGCAGGATTCGCGCGTCTGGTTTGCGGCCACGGAGCAAAAAATAAAAGAAAACCTGGAGAAATATAACTTTGGCGTCTTAGAGGACGGGCAGATCAGCGGGATGAACGGGCTCTTCCTGGGCATGGCCAAGAAAGCCGGATTAAAAGGCTTTTGCCTGCTCGGGGATATTCCCCTTTATACCATTCAGATCGAAAACCCCAAGGCCTCGGCCGCGGTGCTGGAGGCTTTGGGGAAAATATTGAATATAGAGATAGATGTGCGTCCGCTAAAAGAGCAGGCGCTTACCATGGAAAATGAGATCAATAAACTTTTGGATTTTCTTAAGCTGGGGACCCCGGGCCAGTCCGGGCCGATCGGAGAGGAGGAGGTGGAACTGATCAAGAAAACCTTAAGCCAGCTTACCAAGCTGCCCGCCTCCGTAAAAGAAAAGATCGAGAAGCTTTTTGAGGAGAGCAAATCAGAGATCGCCAAGGCCAATGAATTGAAGGCACAGCTGGACAAATGGAATATCTATAAGGAGTATGAGGACAGGTTCCTGGACCTCTTCCGCAAGAATCAGGATAAAGGGAATTGATAATGAGTAATAGCCGGATAAAGGTGGTTTTGTGCGACCTGGGGAATGTCCTGGTGGATTTTAATCATAAGCGGGCAGCGCAAAGGATCTCGGGTTTCTGCGCGAAAAACCCTCTTGAAATATACAGCCTCTTTTTTGATTCACAGGTCACCGTAGCTTTTGAAGAAGGGAAGATCTCTCCGCAGGAATTTTATTCTAAAGTTAAAGAGATGCTTGACCTGAAACTCAGTTATGATTCCTTTGTCCCCATATGGAATGATATATTCTTCTTAAGCGCAGGCAACCGCAAGGTTTACGCTTTGCTTAACAAGTTAAGGGCGGATTATCAGACCGCGCTGCTTTCAAACATCAACATCCTGCACTATGAATATTTGAAGAAAAACTTTCCGGTATTCGACGTTTTTCATAACCGTTTCCTTTCTTATGAATTAGGGCTGGCTAAACCGGACAAATTGATCTATCAGAAAGTGATCTCAAGCCTCGGCGTATCTGCGGAAGAAATATTCTATATGGATGACCGGCCGGAATTGATCGAGAGCGCATCCAGCCTGGGGATCAGGGGTTTTGTTTTCAGGGGCGTCCCGGGACTGCTTAGAGACCTGGCCGGCCTTGACATTGTTCCCGCAAGGCCGTGAAAATTACCCCCTGTTTTTGTAACTGCTTAATAAACTTGCTGTTTAGCTCCTAAAGTAATATAATAATATGATGAGTTTTGAGCGGAAAATCAACATTCTTTACGTGATTACCAAGCTGGAATTAGGGGGGGCTCAAAAACAGCTTTTGAGCCTTATCCGGGGGTTAAATAAGGAAAAATTCGAGCCCTACCTTGTCACCGCACAGGGTGGTTTGCTGATTGATGAGGCGGAAATGATCCCTGGTTTGAGATTGACCCGCTGTAAATTCCTTGAACGCCCCGTTCATCCGGCCAAAGATCTCCTGGCCTTCTTTTTCCTGTTTTTTTTTATAAAAAATAATAATATAGATATGGTGCATACGCATAGCTCAAAGGCCGGGATTTTAGGCAGGTGGGCTGCCAGGCTAGCCGGCATCAGGGTTATTGTTCATACTGTTCACGGCTGGAGTTTTCACGATTATCAGCATAAGATTGCGTATAATTTGTATCTGTTTTTAGAAAAGGCCTGTGCGGTTTTTACCAGCAGGATAATCGTGGTTTCCCGATCCGACAAAGATAAAGGATTGGCCAATGCAGTCGGCAGGCGGGAGAAATATAAGTTAGTAAGATATGCTATAAATACACTGGAATTCGGCAACAAGGCTGAATCTTCCGCCGCCAGGGAGAAGCTGGGGTTACCCGGGAGGGGTTTAGTAATAGGAACGGTTGCCTGCCTTAAAGAGCAGAAGTCTCCGCTGGATTTCATAAAATTAGCCGCTGCCGTTAAAAAAGAGTTTCCTGATACGAGATTTATCCTTGCGGGTGATGGGGTGCTGCGTGCAAAGGCCCGTTCCCTGATAAAAAAGCTTAAGCTGGAAGGGGAGGTCATCTTAGCCGGCTGGCGTAATGATATACCTTTAATTTTATCTTCCCTGGATGTCTTTGTGCTTACCTCGCGATGGGAGGGCCTTCCTATAGCTGCCTTGGAGGCAATGGCCGCAGGTGTCCCGCTGGTGGCTACGGATACCGGCGGTATCCGGGAGATAATTACAAACGGAAAAACAGGTTATCTGGTTAAGCCGGGAGATATAGAATCCATGTGTAATCGGGTTGGCGAATTATTGAGGAATGCTCCGCAGAGAAATGAATTTGCAAGGCTTGCCGGGAAAACTGTCGGCTCCGAAGAGTTTTTATTAAGTAATATGCTTAAGAATACCGAGGAAGTCTATTCCAATTTGTGGAGGAACGGGGAAAATGCTTAAATATCTGGTTATCTTTACCTCTGCTTTGATCTCCAGCATGCTTTGCACATTTTTAGTGGCGAAGGCTTTCTTAAGGCATAAAATACTTAAAGTCGGGAATATCCCTTTGGCAGGAGGCCTGGGAATAGGGTTGGCTTTTGTTTTTTCTTCATTTTTAGCTGTTTTTATGTTCAGCCTTCCACTGGCTAAGGTATTGATGGTAATGGTCGCCTCTGTGCTGGTGTTGTTGTTCGGCGTAGTTGATGATTTAAAAGAATTGTCAGTAGCGCAGAAGTTTTTGGTCCAGTCACTTTGCGCCGGTTTATTGATTTTATCCGGCATAAGGACCGGTATCATTTATTTCGGATTCTGGGGCAATGCGATAATTACTTTTTTCTGGATTTTAGGGGTGACCAACGCTTTTAATCTGTTGGATATTATGGATGGGTTGGCTGCGGGGACTGCCTTGATCGTCGGCGGCGCATTCCTGCTGATAGGTTTCTTAAGCGCCGACTTAAATGTGCAGCTCTTTAGCCTGATCCTATGCGCCTCAAGCTGCGGTTTCCTGATTTTTAATCTTCCTCCAGCCAGGGCCTATCTGGGTAATTCCGGCAGTCATTTTTTGGGCATGCTCATTGCCTGCATCGCGTTAATTACCCATTATGCATCTGGAGCTAATGTTTTTGCGCTGCTTACCCCGGTGATCATCCTGGGGCTGCCCATCATGGATACTATATTGCTTATTATCTTCAGGATAATTAAGAGGAGGCCTCCTTTTCAGAAGAGCAATGACCATATTGCGTTAAAGATCGGTTCACTGGGGTTTTCGAAGGGGCAAACGATCGTGGGCATGTATTTATTATCCTTCCTCTTTGCCGGTTGCGGCGTTCTTTTGACAAGGGCAAGTAATCTATCCGCGGCAGCCATTATTATGGCTATTTTTTTGTTTAGCACAGGCGTATTCCTGAGACTAGTTAAGATAGAAGCAAATGCCTAAGAAAAAGATCATTATTATTGGGGCGGGCTTAGCGGGCTTAAGCGCCGCCTGGCACCTTAAGAAAAGAGGAATAGAGTCCACTGTATTTGAGAAAGAGGATACGGTCGGCGGGCTGTGCCGTTCTACGCGCAGGGGGAATTTTGTCTTTGATTATTGCGGCCACCTCCTGCATTTCCGGAACAGCTATACCTTGAAATTGGCCGGAAGCCTATTAAATGTCAATCTGGCGCGTCATGAAAGAAATGCCTGGGTCAATAATTCCGGAATTTTTATCCGGTATCCCTTTCAGGCCAATCTCTGCGCATTACCCAGGCAAATAGCCCTGGAATGCCTGTTGGAATTTATTCATGCCAGCAAATTACCGAGGCCAAGGAATATCCAGGAAAATTTCCTGAATTGGGTAAACGCCACCTTTGGTAAAGGCATAGCCAGGCATTTTATGGTCCCCTATAACAAGAAATTTTGGGCGACCTCTTTAAGCCGGATGAGCTGCCCGTGGTCAGATAGATTCATTCCCCAGCCCAGCTTATCCGATATAATCAACGGTTTCTTCTCGGAGAGCGGGAATCGTTTTGGCTATAGCGCCACTTTTTGGTATCCCGCAAATGGCGGGATCGACCAGCTTGCCCGGGGATTTGAAAAACAAATAGGCAGTATTTCCAAGAGTTGTTGTATCAGCGGGATTGACCTTAAAAATAATGAGATAACTATCAAAGGCGCCGGCAGGGAAAGATTTGATACCCTGATCTCGACAATGCCTTTGCCCGAACTGCTAAAGATAGCCAATCCGCTGCCCGGTAAAGTTATCAGCAGCCTTAAGCAGCTGCGTTGGAATTCGATTCTTAATTTAAATCTTGGGGTAGAAGGAAACTGTCAGGATAACAAACACTGGGTGTACTTTCCGCAAAAGGAAACAATTTTCTTCAGGGTGGGGTTCTTCCACAATTTTTCTGATAATAACGCGCCTGAAGGCAAGAGCTCTTTGTACGCGGAGGTTTCATATTCCAAAAACAGGCCGATTGACAGAAAAAAGATTATCAGCCGGGTTTTAAGAGACCTTCACCGGAGCGGGATCTTGGGCAAAAAAAACAGGGTATCGGTTTTGGATGTAAATGATATTAAATTTGGTTATCCTATTTACGACCGGCATTATTCCCGGGCGACCTCGGTAATAAAAGAATTCTTATCGCGCAACAATATAATTGCCTGCGGGCGCTATGGAAGCTGGGAGTATATGTCTATGGAAGATACGATACTTGACGGCAAAAGAGCGGCCGAACAAATTAAACCATGAAGAAGATACTTGAATATTTGTTGCTTTTGGTTTTACTGGCAATCTTTATATTCCTGGTTTGGAGTAAGCTTGGGCAATTCTTTTGTAACCAGGGTGACCGTTATCTCGAGAGTTCTTCATATAAAGAGGCCATAAATTCCTATGAAAAATCTATCAGGATCAATCCGGGGTTATGGATAGCCCATCTGGGTTTGGCAGAGGCGTATAGAGAAAGCGGCGATTATGACGGGGCCGTACGTGAATACAAGATCACAATAAATATCAACCCCGTTTCTGTTAAGGCTTACGATAGCTTGGCCTATCTGTATTCACAGAACGCCAAGTTTGACGAAGCCCTGAAAACGCTTGACCAGGCTGAAAAAGCAGTCCCGGGAGATGAGACATTAAGAAGCTCCCGGGAGTATTGTTGCTTTCTCTATTTTGCCGGTGCATTAACTAAAAGCACAGACTTGTTCCTGGCGCGGAATAACAAAGAAGCGATCTCCTCGCTAAAGAATGTTTTTGCCTCCTGCCCCGGCAGCGCGTTAGCCTATTATACCCTGGGCTATTACTATTTCTCGCAGCAGGATTACGGCAATGCCGAAATAAACCTGAATAAGGCCATAGAAATAGATCCGAATTTTTATTATTCCTATAAGGTGCTCGCGGACATCTATTTTGAGCAAAGAGATACCGGAAAAGCCCTCTCTTTTGCGCAAAAGGCAGTATCTTTGGGCAGCAGCGACGCATCGAATTATAATGAGTTGGGGTTATTATTAATGCGGCTTGAACGCTACGCAGAAGCATTGACTTATTTAAAAAAGGCAGTCAGCCTTGACCCGGATAACGCGGATTATATTTATAGCCTGGGGAGTGTTTATCGCGATAACAAAATGGTTGATCAGGCGATCTCGGAGTATAATAAAGTGCGAATGTTGAAAAACGACTATCCCAATTTGCATAATGATTTGGCAGATATTTATCTTAACCTGGGTAGGACTGAAGAGGCCCTCAGTGAATACCGGCAAGAGATCAAGTATTGCCGGGAAAAACTCAAAAACTCCCCTAATGATTCTACTGCGTTGAACAATTATGCGTATGCATTAAGCGGCATCGGTGAATCAGGTAAGGCGCAAGAAATAGCGGAAGGCCTGGTTTCTTCATACCCGCGTTACAGAGAGGCATATTTTACTTTGTCCCGCATATATGAAAAAATGAATAAACATGATTTAGCGCTAAAGAGTTTAGGAAAAGCAAAACAGTTGTCCGGAGGAGAGGAATTCATCAATGACGCGCTCTCCAAATTAAGAAAGCAATCTTTGATTGGAGGCCCAGCGCATCCGGAAGGGAAGGATTGGGTCTATTTGAAGAACGGCCGTAAAATGCAGGGAAAGATAAAGAAAGAATATCCGGATAAAGTTCTTCTGGAGGTGTGGATGGGTCCCACGCGGGGAGAGTTGATTTTTTACCGGGATTCAATTGACCGCATAGAAAAGGCCAAAGATTAAATGAAGATAACCATTCAGGAGGATTAAGATCGGAATGTCCTTGAAATTAATTGCAGCAAAAATCCAGAGAATATATTCCTACCGGCGCTCTCTATGGGGCATGTCCTTGAAACAGTTTAAGGCCAAGTATGCCGGTTCTCTTTTAGGTCTCTTCTGGGTCATAATAAACCCTCTTTTGATGGTTTTGGTAATAACTTTTGTGTTTACCGTTGTTTTTAGGGCTGAAATTAAAGATTTTGCCTTATTTGTCCTTTCAGGTATTTTGCCGTGGATGTTTTTTTCCGGGGCCTTGTCCGAAGCTGCCCCCTCTTTATTAACTCAGAAAAGCGTACTCCATCAGTTTAGTTTGCCGAAAGAGATACTGCCCTTGAGCTGCGTCCTCTCTTATTTTATGAATTTTCTTGTAAGTTTGTGCATTGTTTTTCCGGTATTCTTTTTCCATAATCCCAAGATTCTCCCGGCGGTAACTTTATTGCCGGTTCTTTTTTTGCTGACCTATTTCTTCACTTCCGGGATCAGTTTGCTATTCAGCGTAATTAACATAATCTTGCGCGACCTGGAACATCTGCTTGGGATCCTGCTCATGTTCTGGTTCTGGGCTACCCCGGTTTTTTATTCCGTAGAAATGGTTCCCGCTAAATTCCGATGGCTTTTTAATTTAAATCCCATGTCTTCATTCATCCTCTGTTACCGGGAGATAATTTTTTATGGCAGGGCGCCAGATACAACGCTGTCTTTAGGGGTTGTCGGATGGGCTTTCTTTAGCCTAATCCTTGGTTTCCTGGTATCGGTTTGGCTTGAATCCAGCGTTTTAAAACGTATTTAATATGCCTATAATCAAATTTCAGGATGCTTGGGAGATGTATCGGATCAAGTTCATTATAGGGGGCAAGCCCTCATGGGATAATTTCTGGGCCTTGCGGGGTGTCAGTTTCTCCGTGGAAAAAGGGGAGACGCTGGGGATTATTGGCGAAAACGGTTCGGGTAAATCGACCGTTTTAAAATTAATTGCCGGAATGTTAAAACCCGACCGCGGGGAAATAAGAATTTCAGGTAATGTAAGCGGGCTTTTGGAGTTGGGCGCAGGCTTTCAGCCGGAATTGACCGGGAGGGAGAATATTTCCTTGCAGTTTGAACTCTTTGGCCTGCGCAGCGAGCAGGCCAGAGAAAAATTACAGGAGATCGTTGATTTTGCCGAGATCGGCAAGTTCATAGACGCCCCGGTAAAATGTTATTCCCAGGG
>JAHFFQ010000008.1:11426-20099 GCA_023247875.1 Candidatus Omnitrophota bacterium
TGGAGAATAGAGGTATCTGATAACTATGAGATCAAGTGGGAGATAGAAATTGAAACGGAGACAGATATACAATTACACGAGATATATGCTAACCTTATGCTTGTTGATGGATATAAGGAGTGGTTTGTTGACCTGGAGCGCGGAGAATTTCCTGTTATAAAAGAAGGTGATAAGAACTGGAAACCAGTATTTTTTAAACATGGCCCCAGCGCCTGCATCGGTGTGTATCCGCAGGAATCTGCTTCCGGCGGCTTGCCGGCTTTGCTCTTTGAACAATCCCGCTTAAGATATCTCGGACAGGGAGCGGTATTAAATTCCGATTATCTGAGCCCCGGACGTATACTACAGTATAAAACTATCCCTGTCTCCAGCGACCCAATTAACCAACCCACCAGGTTTATCTGTTTTTCAGGCGCGATAAAGGTTGATATCGCAGATATTCATGATTACGTCTATAAGATACAGAACGAGTTTATTATTTCAAACGGGAAGCTGAAATTGATATTTGATAACGGCAGGCTAAGCGCATTCTTTGATAACATTCCCTTAACTAAAGCCGGCCACTTGTACTCCGCTTTTTCTACAAAGCAGAGATGGTTTACTTCAGATCTGGCCCGCTGGACACTGGAGAAAGAGTCAGATAGCACGTTAATTGCCAGGGGTAACTGGGATGATCTCGGGATTTCTCAAACCTGGCGCATCAATATATGCGACGGCCGCTCTTTTACCTGGGATGTTGATATTGAAGCCAAGCGGGATATCGCTATTGAACATCAGCGCCTAAGGTGTTTTTTCCCCCCGGATTTTAAGGTTTTCTTTAGTAGGTTTGTTTCTGAGAAATTCAGCGATACATTTAGTGATGCAGAGGTGGATTTATTACAAAGGTGTGTTTCTACGGGAGAAGCGGGATTAAGGGACCCTGCGGACAGGCTGCCCCAGGTATCTTTGTTTTTTTCTGAAAAATTAGGTAATTTTATAAAAGTCTTTAACTCCGATCATTATAGTAAAGCGAGGATCCTGGATTTGGAAAAGATTGAGCCGGAGATCAGCGCCATGCTTTCTCCGGGTAAATATGAATCTTTTAGGGTGCGTTTTGTTCTGGATACAAACAAAACAATGGAGATTGATAAGCTTGATAATATCATCGAAGATAAAAATATCAGGTTTGTATTTAATAAAGGAAGCGGCAGGTTCTATAAAAACGGGGAGGAGCTTACCAAAAATATCGCCCTCTATACCTCAATGCATTCAAAGGGGCGCTGGCATGATTCTTTTTCCTCTGCCTTTTGGAGGGTTATCTATCAAGATAGCCGGAAAATTAAAGCTGTCGGAAAATGGCTTGAGCTGCCTTTATCTCAGGAATGGGAGGTGGCCCTTAAGGATGACGGGTTATTTGAATGGATGGTTAGGCTGGAGGCAGAGAAAGAAATTGAGGTAGATTGTCTGCAGGCCAATATTATGCTTTCTGAGAGATTTTCTCAATGGCTTGCCGGCAAGGAAGAAGGCTCCTTCCCCGAATTCGCAGATGATGTTGATGATAACTGGGATTGTTTATGGACTGGTAAAAAAGAGGATCAGATTATCAGCTTAAGGGAGAATCCCGTATATAATTTACCGCGGATTTCTTTTTCTCCCAAAGAATCAAATCCAGAATGGAATCTTAAGATCATAAATTCCGATAAATATCATCGCGGCAGGGTTTTACAATACTCTTCTTCCGCTCAAACAAATTTATCGCCCGGGAAATATCATTATTTTTCCGGATTTATAGCTATACAAGATAAATAAATGGATCTTACTATAATAGTCCCTACTTATAATCGCAAGCTTAAACTCAGCCAATGCCTCGCTTCTTTATTCGCGCAGAGTTATCCCAAAGATGGCTTTGAGATAATTGTAATAGATGACGGTTCTAATGATGGCACCAGAGACATGCTTGCGGAGATTTCCAAAATTAATCCCAATCTGAGGTATTTTATTCAGCAGCACAAAGGCCCTGCTGTTGCGCGCAATTCAGGCATAAAATATGCCTCCGCAGAAATAATCGGTTTTACGGATAGCGATTGCATCCTGAATAGAGATTGGGTCAGGCAGATGGTCCAGGCGCACAGATCGGAGAAGCATATCGCAGCCATTGGCGGGGCTACGGAAGTAGCCAGCCATAATATCATGGCAAAGGTCAGCCAATCTTTAAGTGACGGAGCAATAGGGGCTGTGATAAAGGGAAAGCCCGAGACCATATTTTTTCCTACTTGCAATGTGTCTTTTAAGCGGGATTCTCTTGCCAATGGGTTCAATGAGCTGTTCCCTTTTCCCGCAGGTGAAGATCTGGATTTATTCTGGCGGCTTTTTAAAAAAGGCAGCAGGTTTAGTTATAAGCAGGATATAAAAATATTCCACGATTGCCATACGGATATCATTTCATTCTTGAAACAGGCGTATATGTACGGCAGGGGCAATTACTTGGTGCAGCATATACATAAAGACCACCCCCTGTTAAAAGAAATAAAGACCCAAAATAATATTTATTTTATTTTTGGGTCAATCACAAACTTTCTCAAAATCCCGCGTTTCAGCTATACTTTAGGAATCCGATTAATAAGGGGATCAGGTATTAAAGACAGGTATAAAGAAAGCTCAGTATACGCCTATTTTGTTTTACACAAAATATTTTACTTGTTCGGGAATATCCGGGAGTTTATAAGAACTAAAGGAGTAAAAGCGAGGAAAGGAGCAAAAGTTTATCATGTCCCGGAGTTGGTTATAATGGATATAACTCATTCCTGTAATTTGCGCTGTCGGATCTGCGATATCTGGAAGACAGCCAAGAGCGAGAAAGATATCGGTATTGATCATATCAAAAAGCTGCTTTCGCAGGCCAAGAAACTGGGGGTAAGAGAAGTAGCGCTTTCCGGGGGAGAGGCATTATTGAGGAAGGATATATTCGCAATACTTGATTATGCCCGGAATTTAAAGATCAAGAATTTAGGAATTTTAACCAACGGGATACTGGTGAGGGAATATTTCGATAGGATAAAACCGTATCTTATAGATAACTCTATTTCTCCGGTTATTTCCCTGGATTCGTTAAAAGAGGATTTACATAATCAAATCAGGAATTCTATTTCAGCATGGCAAGAGACGTCGGAAGCATTAAGGATGCTTTCTTCTATGAAGAAGGAATACCCGGGGATAAGTTTTAATGTAATTACTATAATTCTTAATAAGAATCTAGAAGAATTGCCTGACCTTGCTCTTTTTATAAAATCATTGGGGGCAGACACGTTGCAATTCCAGGCGCTGCTTCCTAATAATTTAAATATGTCCGAGAGGAAAAGATCTGCCTTTTGGATCCCCCCCGAAGAATTACCATTACTTGATAAAATTATAGATAAACTAATAGAATTTAAACAGAATAATGGAATATTTATAAAGAATTCGATAAATAATTTATCGCTTGTAAAGAAATATTATCGAGGTAATATAGATTTTAGAGACGTAAAATGCCTATCGGCTCATAAAACAATTTTAGTATCTAATAGGGGAGAATGCACTGCTTGTTTTTCTTGCTATGGGGATATCAAAAAGCAAGAATTTAAAGATATCCTTAAGAGTAATAAAATACTTGTAGCGAGAGAGAAAGCGGGAAAATGCCGCTGGCCTTGTTTATTACCCTGTTTCTGTGATTAAAATGTTAAACTTTTCTGGAAAGCAAGCGGACCTAATTTTAATTCAAGCACCCTGCTGGTCAACATATTCCCCGCCGTATAATTTAGCATTACTTAAAGCCGTTTGTCAGCAGCGGGGTTACCGGGTGATCTGTCTCGATTTTAATATAGAGTTTTATAGGTATTTGAGAACAATCGGCAGGCAGTCTTTATTTGACAAGCCAACTAATTGGTATAGCAATGATTTTGTGCATGAATTAATCAGCGCCCATTCTGAATCTATCGATCAGTACGTGCAGCAAATATTAAAAATCGATTCACGGGTCGTCGGATTTACTGTCACGGGATTAAATAGAATATTCAGCGAAGAGGTTGCCAGAAGGATTAAGCAAAAAGATAAAGGTAAAATAGTTTTATTCGGAGGCCCACATTGTTTTAGATTGGAAATCAATAAAGTTTTATTGCACGTAAACCCCGATTTGGATGCGATTTGCCACCATGAGGGAGAAAAAGCTTTGCCAAATTTATTAGATTTGATAAAGAAAGACGGCAGGTTAGGATATTGCCCGGGGATAGCATTCAGAAACGAGAATAACGAAATTGTAGACTGCCCCGATATAGAGCTTACGGAAGATTTAAATTCACTGCCCTTTGCTGATTATTCAGATTTTTCCCTGGATGATTATCATGCAAACGGAGAGCCTGACAGGAGAAGCATCCCTATTTCTACAAGCAGGGGATGTGTTAATAAATGTGCTTTCTGCAGCGAATCTATAAGTTGGGCAAAATATAGGTTCAGGAGCGCCGATAATATATTTAATGAAATAGCCTTTCAGAGCACCAGGTACCCCGATATAAAATCATTCTTTTTCAATGATTCTCTTATAAATGGTAATCTGGGGTCGTTAGAGGCACTTTGCGATTTGTTGATCAGCAACAAAATCAATATTCGATGGGGCGGCCAGGCCATCATAAGGGAGGGGATGAACAGGGAACTATTATTAAAGATGAAAAAAGCAGGCTGTGTACATATAACCTACGGCGTAGAGAGTTTAAGTCCTAAGATCCTGAAAATGATCGGCAAGAGATTTGACCCTGAATTAGCCCAGAGGGTCATCAGGGATACTGCCCAGGCGGATATCAAAAACAGCGTAACTATTATAGTCGGATTACCCACGGAGACAGACGAAGATGTCCTTATGACCGCTGATTTTCTCAAGCGCAACAAGGATTTCATTAGTAACATACTGTTCCATCTGTTTATGGTTGCCAGGGGTACATTCATCTATAACCATAGAGATGATTTCGGCATAGAGCTGGAGGATGATTATAATTCTGTTAGATGGCATTCAAAAAAAGAAATAAATACATTAGAAAAAAGGCTCCAGGTGCTTGAGTTTTATAATAAATACATTGGCGAAAGCAAAAGTTTTTATTCCCCGGAAGATTATTACTTATTTATCGCCGATAAATATTTTGAGAAAAAAGATTATGCCGGCGCACTTAAAAACTACCTTAAAGCCCAGGAAATTAATAAAGATTCTTTTAAGACCGAGCTTATTAAAGAAAAGATAACATTGACAACTGAGGCTTCATTAGGAAAACATTAAAATAAGGGGATAAAACAACGGCCATGCTATCCTATACTTTAGAGAATATAAACGATCAGTTCAGTTTTTTTAACACCGCAAGAGAAGATTATTTGTATAATTTCTCATTGACTACGGATGATCCTTTGATAGGCCCGTCCATGTTGCAATTGATACTTACTACCAAATGTAATCTGAAATGTAAAATGTGCGGGGTCTGGAAGACTGAAGAAGAAGAGGCTCAAACACCTTACATAAAGAAGGCCATTGATGACGCTTATAAATTGGGCAACCTGCAGCAAATTTATTTTACAGGCGGAGAGGTCCTGATGCGGGAGGATATCTTCAGTCTTGTAAAATATGTGAGAGATTATTATCCGCAGCTTGTAGTGTATCTTAACACTAACGGCTTGCTCCTGAATAAAAGAAATATTGATAGGCTTTTTGATCTTAAGCTTACCGATCTGGGGATCTCCGTTGATTCGCCAGACCCAAAAATACACAATTCGCTGCGCGGGGAGGGTGTTTTTGAAAGGGTAATTGAGGCTTTGGATTATATCAACGCGGAGAAAAAGAGAAGAAATGTAAATTATCCGATGCTGGGAACGCTTTCTGTGTTGATGGATCAAACCCTGGATACCATCTATGACATGCTCGATTTTTGTATTAAGCATAATTTCTCCGTGATTTCTATCCAGCCTTATGTCTGCAACAGCGATCTGAGGGGGAAGAAACAGGACGAATTATGGATTAAAGAAGAGCGCCTCCCGCTTTTGCGGGAGACCTTAAATAAAATAGAGAGCAAAAGAAACAAGATCCCTTTATATATAAATATTGAGTCCGATAAAATTTACAATTATTTTACACAACCTTTGTATGTTGATAAATGTTATGCCGGATTTTCGCGGGTTTTAGTCGTAGGAAAGAAGATAAATTTTGTCTGTAACGGCCCTAACGATGAAAAATGCCAGCACTTTGGCACGGTAGACAAAGATTCTATAAATGAGGTATGGTCTTCAGAAAAGGCGCGTTTTTTTAGAAATACCATTAAATCCTGCAGAAATAACTGTGTCCAGTTTTGTTCAATAAGGCCGTCTTCTGATTCGCTCGCGGATATCCATCAGCGGCTGCTCGATAAACACAATCTGTTTTTGCTGTTCAGGGAAATAGAGTTATTAGAAGATTATGCAGCCAGGTATCCTGGTCTTAAAATACAAGAAATCATTGATTCCGATTATTCCATTATAAAGGAAAACCCGGGTAAATTATTAAACTCGATAAAGGGCTTAGTGGCGCATTGTCACGCTGAAGACCTAAAACGGTGCCTGTTAAAAGATATTTCCTCTCTCGGCGCGCATCTTAAAAATACAGATCGCTCCCGGTTTTCTGTATTTAAGAGAGGTCATAACAAAATAGACCATGAGGGTAAAAATATTATAAAGGGTGGATGATGGATAAGGAGCTGGGCATAAAAGATTTTTATATCGCAATTACCGGCCGCTGTATCCTCCGGTGCATTATGTGCACGACAGGGAAAGGCGTCCACAACATTGCAAATGAATTATCTACGGAAGACTGGAAAAAGATAATTATGAATCTAAATAATGAATGCAGGATCGAGAGGATAACTTTTGGCGGAGGAGAGCCTTTGGTAAGAGAAGATATAGTAGAGATAATTAAATTTACATGCTCTACGGATGTAGTTAATGTGACGTTCATTACTAACGGGTTATTGCTCAATGAAGAATTTATGAAAAACTTTAATAATGATGAACTGCGCAAGATGAGCGTAAATTTTTCAATAGACGGCTTAGAATATGAACATAATTTCATCCGCGGGACAGGGGTGTTTGAAAAGATGCTTAAAAGTTTCGAGTTGGTATATTATGATTATTTTAAACCCGGGAAGCTGCAGGGCCTTGTTATAAACTCGATATTGATGCCCGAAAATCTCAGGAATTATGTTTCCTTCCTGGAATTTTTCAGGAAATACGAACGGGTGCAGGTGGATATCCAGCCGGTCATTCCCAACAATGAAATATTCTGGTTAAAAAATTGTTTCAAGCTGACAGATTTAGAGAAAGGCAAATTGCAGGAAATTGTGACTTATGTAGAAAATAACCCCGCTCAAAGCTGCCGCCACCCCTTAATGGTAAGGGCTTACCTGAAATACTTTAATAATGAACTATTGAAGGGGGAGAGGTGCACTACCGGCCGCAACGCCTTGAATATAACTTTAGCAGGCAATACGTTTTTATGCGGCAAGGAGATCATAATGCCGCTCCACAAGTTCTCTTTAAAAGATGTTATTTCTTCAGAGGAATACCGAAACGAAATGAAAAGGGTAGACGCCTGTGAAAAACCCTGTTTGCAGGGCTTACATATTAACACGGAGGATTTTAGAGATAAGGATTTCTTAGAGAAGTTTATTAATTAGGATTCAATACAATCCCTTAAGATTATATATGGCATTTTGCAAGCTAAACCTTAATCGCAGCAAGATAGCAAAGCCCAAGTTTAATAATGATTTTGATAAACTTTATGATTCAATTTTTAAAAAATTAAATCCACCGGCAGCGATAGAATGGTTCCCTACTTATTACTGTAATTCACATTGCCGATATTGCGGAGGTTATGACCGAAAGGCCATTTCAGAATTTGAACCAGTAATTCCCTATAAAGATATCGTAGAAATTGTAAGGCTATCCGGGGAGGGCGGAACCGGTATATGGAATATAGGCGGAAGAGGGGGAGAGCCTTTATTATACCCGGACTTAATAGATATACTGGCTTTAATTAAGCAGCAGGGCATGAAAGGGATATTGATAACCAATGGCCTGTTGTTAAATAATGAATTTGTAGCGAAATTAACGGGTATACGTTGGGATACCCTAAGGATAAGCCTGGATTCTCATCTTTCCGGGGTTCATGATGAGATAAGGCAGATAAGCGGTAATTTCGACAAGATCGATAAGGCGCTTATCTTGTTTAAAAGGCTTAAGAAGGAATATAGTGCCCCGTTTCCTGATATTGTCTGTTGTCCTGTAATCACCAATAGAAATTACAGTTATATCTTGGAATATATGGATTATTGTATTAAAAAAGGGGTGGATGAAATACAATTCATGCCATTAACCGAAGTTCATGAAGAGGCAAGGAAGCTTTCTCTTTCTGAAGAGCAAAAAGAAGAATTCATAGCTTTGGTAGAGAAAGCAATAACCGAAAAACGAGTAAGGCACAATATCGGCTTTATTATCTCTCAATACAAGAACAGCAATAGCAGCCCGGAAGATGACCATTATAATACGCCCCATAGTAAATTATATTGCATTCATCTATGGAAAACCATGGTTATTTCAGAGGAGGGTTATCTTTCCCCCTGTTCCCTGATAAAGGATAAGCTGGTAAGGATCACC
>JAHFFQ010000114.1 GCA_023247875.1 Candidatus Omnitrophota bacterium
CTTTTGATATAATCAATGCTGTCAGGAACATGCGCGCAGAGCTGGAGGTCGCCCTTACCAGCCGCATTGCGATCAAACTGGTGCTGCGTGATAAATCTGACGAAAAAAAGCTTCAGGATTTGACGTCTTATATAAAGAGCCTGGCTAAAATTGATAACCTGTCCATAGTGTATGATCACCTTCCGCAAAAAAATGAGTACGTTGCAGTGCTTAAAGATATGAGTATTGTAATGCCGCTTGCCGGGATAGTGGATGTCGCCGGCCAGCTTAAGAAAAACCAGGCAAAAATCGATAAACTGCACGTTGAGATAAAAACCAAGGAAAGCATGTTGGCGAATGAAAATTTTACCAGGCGTGCGCCAAAGGAGATAGTTGAGGGTGAAAGGATCAAATTGAAAGACATGGCTGCTCAGCTTATAAAACTGGAGGAGATTAAAAATGGCTTACGATAAATATTTCTTGTCCGAGCGCAAACCTGAAATTAATCCTGAAAAGCTGGAGTCCATAATAAGGCATGCTCTTATCGAAGATATCGGCCGCGGTGATATCACCACCCAGCTTACCATACCCAGGGATAAGGAGATCAAGGCCAAGATCATCGCTAAAGAGGACTTTCTGCTCTGCGGGGTCATTGTCGCCGAAAAAGTATTTAAGGCCGTAGACCCCGGCATAAAGTTTGAACCAAAGATCAAAGAGGGCAAGCCCGTCAAGGCCAAGAAGACGATCGCAGTTATAAGCGGCAAGGCCTCCTCCATTCTTACGGCCGAGAGGGTCGCTCTAAACCTGCTATCCCTGTTAAGCGGGATCGCCACAAAGACCCGGGAATTTGTGCAGGAGATCGAGCCTTATAAGACAAAAATCACCGATACGCGTAAGACCATGCCCGGCTTAAGGGAACTGCAGAAATACGCGGTAAGGATCGGCGGCGGGCATAACCACAGGATCCGCCTGGATGAGATGATCCTCATCAAAGATAACCATATCAAGGCCACCGACGGTTATTCCAAACTGCCCAGCGTGCCTCACGGGTACAAGATCGAGATCGAGGTGCAGAATCTGGATGAATTTAACCATGCCCTGCATTTTAAGCCCGATGTTATCATGCTCGACAACATGCAGATCGACCAGATCAGCGAAGCAGTAAAGATCAGGAATTCTACCGAGTTTAAAAGCCATCACCTCCCCACAAAGCTGGAGGCAAGCGGCGGCATATACCTTGACAATATAAAGAAATACGCCGCAACAGGGGTTGATATAATTTCCGTAGGAGAGCTGACGGATTCAGTGAAATCTGTGGATGTCAGCCTGGATGTCGTTTAGTGGATAAATTTAAACTGGCTTCCGGATTTAGGCCATGCGGCGACCAGCCCAAGGCAATAAAAGAACTTTCTAAAAACCTTCTCGATAAAAAACGCTACTCCACTCTCTTAGGGGTCACCGGAAGCGGCAAGACCTTTACCCTGGCAAATACCATTGCCAAGGCCAACCTGCCCACCCTGGTGATCTCGCATAATAAGACCCTGGCTGCCCAGCTATATTCCGAATTCAAAGAATTCTTTCCGCATAACGCGGTAGAATACTTTGTCAGCTACTATGACTACTACCAGCCTGAAGCATATATACCTTCCACCGATACTTATATTGAAAAGGATTCTTCGATCAATGACCGGCTGGACCGCTTGCGCCTATCCTCCACAACCTCGCTTATGTCCCGCCGGGATGTCCTGATCGTAGCATCGGTATCCTGTATTTATAATCTCGGAGACCCGGCAGATTACAAAAGTTCCCTGGTATTTCTGGAGGCAGGCCAGGAGATCCCCCGCGATGAACTGATCATGAAATTGATCCAGATACAATATGAAAGGAATGATTATGAATTTATCAGGGGCAGGATCAGGGTAAGAGGGGACAACGTGGAGGTTTTTCCTTCATACCAGGAGAAGGCCCTGCGCATAGAACTATCCGGCGACACTATTAAAAAGATTAAAGAGATAAACCCGGTTTCCGGCCAAACCATATCTTCACTTTCCAGGGTTGCCGTGTATCCGGCAAAGCATTTTATCGTATCAGAGGATAAGGTCGATACGGCTATCCGCTCCATAAAGCAGGAGCTGGAGGAGCAAATGGTATCTTTAAGAAGCAGGAACAAGCTTTTAGAGGCACAGCGCCTGGAATCGCGGACCAATTATGATATGGAGATGCTTAAGGAGATCGGCTATTGCCATGGCATAGAGAATTATTCCCGGCACCTTTCCGCAAAGGCCCCCGGTTCAAGGCCTTTTTGCCTGATTGATTATTTCCGCGGAGATTTCCTGACCATCATTGATGAATCGCACGTATCCATCCCGCAAATAAGGGGGATGTACGAAGGGGATAAAGCTAGAAAAAGCGTCCTCGTTGATTACGGCTTCAGGCTTCCTTCCTGCCTGGATAACCGGCCGCTCAAATTCAGCGAATTTGACAAGCTGAATAAGCAGTTTATTTTTGTCTCGGCGACCCCAAATGAATATGAGCTTAAGCTTAGTGAGAATAAAATCGTGGAGCAAATTATCCGGCCCACCGGCTTAATTGACCCGGAGATCATCATAAGGCCCAGCCTTAACCAGATCGAAGACCTGATCAAGGAAATAACCGCCCGGGCCAAAAAGAATGAGAGGATACTGGTCACAACCCTCACCAAAAGGAGCTCCGAGGACCTGGCTAATTACCTGGTTGAAAAAGGGTTAAAGGTAAAATACCTTCATTCCGAGATACAAACCATCCAGCGCTCTCAAATCCTTAAGGACTTGCGCCAAAAAGAATTTGATTGTTTAGTCGGGATAAACCTGCTGCGGGAGGGACTGGACCTGCCTGAGGTGTCATTAGTGGCGATATTAGACGCGGATAAGGAGGGATTCCTGCGCTCTGCAACCAGCCTTATCCAGGTAGGAGGAAGGGCAGCGCGCAATATCAACGGCACGGTTATTATGTACGCCGACACGGTAACCCTATCCATGAAAAAGGCGATCAGTGAAAGCAGGAGAAGGAGAAAAGCGCAGCTTGAGTTCAACCTGAAAAATAAAATAACCCCCCGCTCCATCCAGAAGGCGATCAAAGAGGGGATCGAGGAGTTGGGGGAGGCTGATACTTTCGTCCAGGGGCTTACCGGAGAGCCGCTTGAGCAATACCAGTTGCATAAATATATATCCGAGTTAGAATATGAAATGGAGATGGCCAGCCGTAATCTGCAATTTGAGAAAGCAGCCACCCTAAGGGACAAGATCAAGGAGTTAAGGAATGCTACTGGCAGTTGATATCGGCAATACCAACATAAGCTTCGGGATATTTAAGGGGCTTGTGCTTAAGAAAACCTTTGATATTCCCACTAAGCAATATTCGCGGAATAAACTGCTTAAAAAGATAATATCTCTAAAAGGCGCGGATACGCTTATATCCAGCGTTGTTCCCGGAATAACCAGGGTTATCGCAAAGGAGCTGGCAGGGATAACCGGCAAAAGGCCCTATATAATAGGTAAGGACATAAAAGTGCCCGTCAAAAACCTTTACCGCAAGGCAAATCAGGCAGGCCAGGACCGGCTGGTCAATGCTTATGCCGCTGTAAAACTTTATGGCGCGCCATTAATAGTCGTAGATTTCGGGACAGCGATCACCTTTGACGTCATTTCTAAAAGCGGTTCTTATGCAGGAGGAATGATCCTCCCAGGGTTAGGCTTATCTATTAAAGCCCTTAAGAACGGGACCGCTTTACTGCCTGAAATAAAGATAGGCCGTCCAAAGGCGCTTATCGGAAGAGATACCAAAAGCAGTATACTTAGCGGCATAGTTTATGGTTTTGCAGGCTTGACCGAACAGTTGAATTATAAGCTCAAAAAAAATCTCGGCTCCCGGGCCAAGGTGATCGCAACCGGCGGCAACGCCCGGTTAATTCGCAGTTATTGCAATAATATTGACCGCCTGGATAATACGCTTACCCTTAAGGGCATCAACCTGATCTACAAAAATTTTAAATAAAAACTCTTGACAAGAAAAAAATTTTATCTATAATTAGCACTCTGGGAAAAGAGTGCTAAAATTAATAACCAGTAACACCCCGCGTTGATAGGCACCCGACGCCCATAGGAATTGCGTCGGTGTGCGCTAGGTAGCGCAAATTGCGCGGGTGTGCCCGTATGGGCTAGGAGGTGGAAAGATGGAGATCAAACCATTAGGTGATCGCATCGTGGTCAAACCTTTAGAGGCGGAAAACAAGAGTAAAGGCGGTATTGTCCTGCCTGACACTGCCAAGGAAAAACCCCAGGAGGCTAAAGTCGTAGCGGTAGGAAAAGGAAAGGTGCTGGAGAACGGCACTGTGCAGGCCCCGGAAGTAAAAGTCGGTGATAAGGTATTATACGGAAAATATTCCGGCAACGAGATCACAACCAAAGAAGGGGAAGAGCTGCTTATTTTACGCGAAGAAGATATTCTGGCGATCATCAAATAATTAAGGAGGATACATGGCAAAGGTATTAGTTTATAGTGACGAGGCTCGCCGCAAGATCTTAAGCGGTGTAGAGCAGCTGGCCGCTGCGGTAAAGGTAACCTTGGGGCCCAAGGGCCGTAACGTGGTAATTGACAAAAAATTCGGTTCACCCACGATCACCAAAGACGGTGTGACCGTAGCCAAAGAAATTGATTTAGAAGACGCTTTTGAAAATATGGGCGCGCAGATGGTCAAAGAGGTTGCCGAGAAGACCTCCGATATCGCCGGTGACGGGACCACTACCGCCACGGTTTTAGCGGAAGCGATCTATCGCGAAGGCCTGAAGAATGTCACTGCCGGTTCAAACCCCATGGAGTTAAAGCGCGGGATTGAAAAAGCAGTCGAGAAAATAGTTGAGGAGCTGGGAAAGCTTTCCA
>JAHFFQ010000115.1 GCA_023247875.1 Candidatus Omnitrophota bacterium
GGAGATATCCCCCCGCCTAAGGCATAAGGCATCGCAGATAAGCTCAAGGTACAGGGGATATCCGCCGGTAAAATCAATTATGAAATCCTTCAATCCCGGCTCAAGGGTTATCTCCGGCAGGCGCTGTTGAAGGTAACGGTAGCTTGAGTGAATATCAAAAGGCTCTACAGTAACTATCTCAAAATTCCCGAAGAGTAAAGAAAGCTGCTTGGAAAGTATGAGCCTGGTTTTAAAGATCATTGAACTGATTATGACATAGAGGGTGTTCTTCTGCAGGATAAGCAGTTTGCTCCACTCCCGGTATAAATTGCTAAAACCGGCATTCTCCAGGTTATGAAATTCATCCAGGAAAAGCACCGTGAATTTTCCCGTCTCCTGGTGGATCGATTCGGGCAGGCTGAAGATATCGGTAAATATGTTTACCTTTTTCCTGCGGGCAAGCGCCCCAAGGATGGAGTTAATCCTGGCGCATGTCTTTGGTATATACCCGGATGATTTTTCGACCAGATAACCAAGGTCCTCCTTTAATGGTATCCCGCTGTTGAGCAGAAAGTTATAAAGCAATACTCCGATAAATCTCCTGGCAAAGGCCTCAAGAGATTCATGCCTCACCTCTAAAAAAACCGTAATGATATGAGGGTCATAGAACTTATCCAGGAACTTAAAAACGATGCTGCTCTTGCCGACATTCTCCTCGCCGATGATCGCGATATTCTGCCGGTAGCCTTCTTTAAGGCTGCTCACCCGTTTTTCCAGTATATTCAGGTAATTCGCGCGGTCAAAGAATTTGTCTTTTATCATAGTAAAGTCCGCCTAACGGGGCAAATAAAATAACGGGTTCTCGGGTAGAGCGCCCTTACGTATCTCGAAATGCAGGTAACTGTTTTTATCCCTGCCGCCAGAGCCTACACGGCCCACAACACTTCCCCTTTGCACATTATCTCCCGGCCGCACAAAAATATCCGAGGCCCGCGTATAAACACTGCGCAGGCCGTCGCCGTGGTCGATGATAATGGTCTTGCCGAAATTCCCGAAATCCTCGGCATAAAAAACCACCTTGCCGCTTCTGACAGCCAGGATATCCGCTCCGGGCTGCCCCTGTATATTAAGGCCTTTATTCATTATATTGCGGTAGGAAGCCCCGAAACCGGAGATCACTCTTCCCTTTAGCGGCCAAATAAAATCATCTCCGCTTAAATTAACCGGGACATTCTGCTGTATCAGGCGGTTAGGTATCAATAGAAGCCGGCCAATTTCAATCGCCGCACCCTCCGAGATATTATTGGAGCGCAGTATATCATCGATATCCACGCCGTATATTTTGGATATCCTCCAGAGGGTCTGGCCCGCCTCTACGCGGTGATACACCCCGGGGATGGCCAAAGCCCCCGCAGGCGCCATCGGCCTTGTGTAAGTAGGGGCGCCGGCGCAACCGGTTACCCCCAGCAGCATTAGAATTAATATTATCTTTTTCATTCTTTTTTAAGCGGGTGAGCGGAATCGAACCGCCGTATGCAGCTTGGGAAGCTGCCATTCTACCATTGAATTACACCCGCGCTACCTAGCGCGCACTGACGCAAAACCTATCGGCGTCAGGTGCGCGAACATTCATCCATTAACTTAATAGAGCAATACTTCCCGCACATCGTGCATACCCTGGATAATTTCGGTTTGCTGGATAAATGATATTCCCTGGCCTTCCAGGGGTCGATGGATAATTTAATCTGTTTTTTCCAGTCACGAGCTTTACGCGCCGCCGAGATTTTCCTGTCCCAGCCTATTGTCTCTTTGTTGCGTTTTACCAGGTCCGCGGCGTGAGCGGCAATGCGCGAGGCGATCACCCCTTCCCGCACATCTTCCAGCGTTGGATGGCGCAGGTGTTCGGCCGGGGTAACATAGCAAAGAAAATCCGCGCCAAAGCTGGCTGCCAGGGCCCCTCCAATGGCAGAGGTAATATGATCATAGCCCGGAGCAACATCAGTAACCAGAGGGCCAAGCACATAAAAAGGAGCCCCGTGGCAATATTTTTTCTCTAAAAGAATGTTCCTCTTGATCTGGTCCAGCGGAACATGTCCCGGCCCTTCGATCATCACCTGGACGTTACGTTCATAAGCCCTCTTTGCTAAAGCCCCCAATATCTTCAACTCCGCCAGCTGAGCTTTATCAGTGGCGTCTAATATCGAGCCCGGGCGCAAACCATCACCGAGGCTTAAAGTGAGGTCATATTTATAAGCAATATCAAGGATCTGTTCAAAATGCGCATAAAAAGGATTCTCTTTTTTGTGGTATTTTATCCAGCTGGCAATGATCGCCCCGCCGCGGGAAACCACACCCATCAGCCTTTTTTGTTTTTCTAGCTGCCCAAGGCTTTGACGCGTAACTCCGCTGTGGATGGTAAAGAAATCCACCCCCTGTTTAGCCTGCTCCTCTAAAACCTGCAAAACATCGGCAGCGTTGAATTTAAGAAAGTTTTTATTTTTGCTTTGAGCCCTTACAGCTATCTCATAAACCGGGACCGTTCCCACAGGAACGCTTGAGTATTTTAAAACCTCTGCCCTCATTTTCTTAAGATCCCCTCCCACGCTTAAATCCATGAGGGCGTCGGCCCCATGCCTTATGGCAACCTTAAGCTTCTCTATTTCAGAGGCAACGCGCGATTCATCGGTAGATGTGCCGATATTCGCGTTGACCTTGGTACGTAAAGTGTTGCCTATAGCGCAGGGTTTTTTGATCTTGTGATTTTTGTTTAAAGGTATGACGGCTTTGCCTTCCCGGATAAGGCGCATGATCCGGATGGGTTCCACCCCTTCAAGCCGCGCTACTTTACGCATTAACGGGGTGATCGTATTTTTCCTGGCGTATTCAAGTTGGGTCATTTTACCTGAAGCTCCCTAAACAAATCTTTTGCCGCCTCCGCCGCCCGGCAAACCGCGGCGCGCCGGGCTCCACTGGAAACTATTTTTCCGATATTACCCTTATTGATATTGCCGATGGCAAAATACGGGATCTTTATTTTACCTTTAAGCTGCTTTAAAACCTTTAATCCTATCGGCCGATATTCCGGTTTTGTGGCGCTTGCGTAAATCGGGCCGATACCGATATAATCTGCACCCTGTTTTTGGGCCGTAAGGGCCTGGCGCAGGTTATGACAGGAGACACCGATGATCTTGCCCTTGCCCAATATCAACCTGGCCTTCTCTAAAGGCATATCCTCCTGGCCCAAATGCACGCCGTCCGCCCCTGAAAAAAGGGCCAGATCAGGATGATCATTCACGATAAAAAGCGTATTACTCCGGCGCAAACGCCTGGCGAGCTTAAAAGCCAGCTTCAATACATCTTTCTTGGCAGAGATCTTGTCCCTTAACTGAATCATTCCGATCCCGCTACCAGGTATTTTTCGGCAAAGGTTTTCCAAAGAACGCCTGTAAAAACGCGGCTTATCTAATATCAGGTAAAGCTGAGATCTTTTTAAAAGATTTCTTCTCGATTTCATAAACCTTATACCTGAGCTGCTTAAAACGTAAAGCCGCTCCCCTGTTCTTGAGCTTACTGAATTCTTCAAGCACGCGCAAAGATTCCTTGACCCTCTGGATATTTGCCCAGAAAACATCTTTTAATCCGGAGCGTTTCAGTTCAGAGCGGGAGTTTAACCTTCCCACGTCCCCAGCACTCCTGCGCCCGCTAAGCAACTTAGCCGCAGGATAAACTTTTCTGAGGATCGCATCTATCTCATGCCGATAGAGCTTAAAGAGCGCAGTTAATTGGCGGTCATCAAGAATAAACCGGGTTATCTCCTCGCAAACGCGTAAGCCCTCCTTAACCCGGTTCAGATTAGCATCAATTATGCGATGAATATTAAGCACCTTTAATTTTCTTAATTAATTTACTGGTGGAACGGCCCTTGACCAGATTAACGGTAAGCACCTTACCGCCGTAACCTTCCACAAAAGGCGCGCCTACTATACCCTTCTTATCCCAATCCGAGCCCTTGATCAGAAAATCCGGCTTGATCTCTTTGATCAGCCTTAGAGGGTTATCCTCATTGAACAAAACCACAAAATCAACGCATCCCAAGGCTGCCAGGGTGCGCATCCGGTCAGTTTGAGGGATGATCGGCCGGCTGCTTCCTTTTATTTTCTTAACCGAGGAATCGCTGTTCAGGGCCACTACCAGGTAATCTCCCTTTCTTCTGGCATCCTGCAGGTATTTCACGTGGCCGTAATGCAGGATATCAAAACAGCCGTTGGTAAAAACTATCCGTCCGCCTTTTTGCTTAAGGAGGCGGATCTTGCGTTTAAGGCGCTGGAGCGGGATTATTTTTGCTCCCGGCAAAGCTCCTGTTCGATCATTTCGCATATTATATGGGCAATAGTAATGTGAGCTTCCTGGATCCTGGCGGTCACCTTGGAGGGCACCAGCAATGATAAATCGGCTAATTTTACGATCTCTCCGCCGTCACCGCCGCTTAAGGCTACGGTCTTGATCCCCATTTTCTTGGCTTGTTTGATGCCCAGAGCGACATTCCTGGCCTTACCGCTTGTCGAGATACCCAGCACTACATCATTCTTCTTTCCCAGGGCCTCCACTTGACGGGAGAAAACCACATCATAACCGTAATCATTAGCCAGGGAAGTAATCACCGATGTGTTGACGGTAAGAGCGATACCGGCCAAAGCAGAGCGGTCCTTCTTAAAGCGCCCGACAAGCTCGGCGGCAATATGCTGGCTGTCGCTGGCTGACCCGCCGTTGCCGAAAACAATTACCTTACCGTCCTTTTTAAGGCAGTCGATCATCAGCTCGGCGATCTCGACGATCGAGCCGATCTGGCTGCGCAGGATCTCTTCCTTGACCTGAATACTCTCTAAAAGTATATCCTTAATTCT
>JAHFFQ010000116.1 GCA_023247875.1 Candidatus Omnitrophota bacterium
ATTCTCCTTTACTATTTCCCCGGATGCTGCTGTTTAAACGGTATTACCGGCGCAGTCCAAGGTGTCTGCTGATTGATCACCGATATCTCAAGGGGGCAAACGTTTGCCGGAACAGTCAGGGCAAAACACACCGCATCCTCAATTGCCTCAGTGCCCATTAAACGCGAGCTTTCGCTGGTGATATCCTTAAGTTTGCCGGTCAGATCCGTATCGGTTACCCCGGGTAAGATGGAAGTGACCTTGATCCCGTGGTCGCGCAACTCCCAAAACAGACCCTTGGAAAAAGCGCGCAGGCCCACCTTAAGGGAACTATAAACGATAAAATTTCTCGGGACAGGGTCAACCAGGGTGGAACCGGAAACTATGTTGATGATTGCCCCGTACTTCTGCTTCATCATGTCGTTGATCACCAGGCGGATGAGCCGCACATAACCCAGATAATTGGTATGCGCCAGCTTTTCAAAATCCTCTATCGGCTGTTCATTAAAAGGGAACTGGCTGGAGACCCCGGCGCAATTGATCAGGATATCCACCTTGCCGAATTTCGACTTGGCTTTATTTACCAGGTTTTCCAGATCCTCTAATTTTGTCACATCGCAAGGAACGGGAAGAACCTCAACCTTATATTTGCCGGAGATCTCATCAGCGGTTTCTTTTAAGGGGCCCTCTTGGCGCGCGGCAATCGCCAGGTTTATCCCCAAGCTCGCGGCGGTACAGGCCAAAGCCTTGCCGATACCGCGGCTTGCTCCGGTAACAATAGCAATCTTTCCTTTCAGATCTTTGTTCATTTTAAGCCTCCCTATTGTTGAATTTAAAAAGCCTTTCCATAAATAAAAGCGCAAAAAGCGTGCTGCCGAAAGCAATAAAACCTAAATTGAAGCTCCTCTGCATGATCAAACCACCCAGACCTGCCCCTAGGCCTCCGGCGATAAAACGCACCCCGCTATTCAGGCTGGCGGCCTCATTCAAAAGCCCCTGCGGCAGGTCCGTCAGCATAGTAGAGAGGCCTACGTGATTGAATGTCCATCCCAGACCCCAGATGATCATGATCAAGCCCAGCAGACTTAAGGGCAATTTCAATAAGAGCGAAAAAACGCAAATAAACATACAGCTAATACCCAGGTTTATCACCTTCAGGCGGCCTAGCTTATCGGCGAGATATCCTCCGCCGAGTTCACCGAATATGCCGCTTAGACTGGTTAAGGTGATTAACATGCTGATGACAAACTGGCTTAAAGAGCACCGCGTAGAAAAATAAACCCCCAGCCATTGCTGCACCGCATGGTATATCAGGCTTATGATAAACATATAAACAAAAATCCTGATGAAGATCCTGTTTTTGAACGCCTCCGGATATCCGAAACGAAAAGGCCCCAGGTCACTTTTAAAGCTTGGTAGGTAGATATACATCAATACCCAGAGAGCAAGCCCCAAGATTCCGGGGATGATAAATATCAGCCTCCAGTGAATAAGGCCGCTTAACAACAAGCCCAGCAGGGAAGCAATGAATGTCGCGCCAAAGAACACCCCGATATGCCGGCCGCGTTTATCCTGGCTTATGTGCTTGGCGATCAAGATCAGGCCCAGAGGAATTACCGAGGCCCCGAAAATCCCGGCCAGGAACCTGGCGATAAAAAGAGTGGTTATATTGCCAGAGAACCCCGCCAGAAGATTGGCCAGGGAGAAGATAAACATGCAGATAAGCTCTACTTTCCGCGCGTCAAAGGCGCGCACAAGAGGCCCGTAAAAAAGCGCGGCTACCCCATAAGGAAGCATATACAGCCAGATTATCCGGCCCACTACGAATTGAGAAAGAGCGAAATCTGCGGCAATGGAGGGCACCAAAGCCGCTACCGCGGCTACATTAAACGATAAAACAGCCCCCTCTAAACAAAAAATGCCAAATGTGGCCTTCTTCACTTGCCGGCTTCTTTTTCAATGATCTCTTTAAATATCTTTAAATTATGCTGCGAGCCTTCATTAATGAAGCCCTCAACCTGGCTGTCACTGAACTTGGCTTTCGGGTCCATCTGGAAATGCTGGATCCAGGAGATCTCAACCCCCCCAGGCACAGGCGTATAAAGCCAGATGATCTTCATATATACAAAAGGAAATTTCGGCTCCTCGCGTTCGGCATAAGCGAAATATTTATCCTTAAAAAGCAGGCGCCAGGATTGCCATGACTTATCCTCTTCATCCGTAAGGCGAAAAGTGATCTTGTTGGCCTCTTTTTTAACCACCTCGGCCTTTTTGTATTCTGTGCCGAAGAGCTCTGTCCAGCGCGTAATGTCATTGGAGATATCAAAAACTTTCTCATAGGGAGCGTTAATGATTATAGAATTACACGTATGTCCCATTTTACCCTCCTAAAATTGCGACTACTCTGGCCCACGCAGCTCCTGTATTCTTTATGCGTATAGGAAAACAAATAACCTTAAATCCATGCCCGGGGAGCTTCTCCAGATTAGCCAGCCTTTCAATGTGGATGAATTCCCTTTTCCGTCCGTAAAAATGCGCCGGGTAAAATGTTTTCGGTTCCTTTGTCTCCAGGAATTCCTTGAGCATGAATCTATACGGCCGGTCAATGCCCATGGTATCTACGCCGAAGACCTTTATCCCTTTATTCAGAAGATAATCTATCGCCGAGACATCCACTCCGGGGTAATCGCTAAAATATCCTGGCCCGCCGTATAATTTATCCGCCCCGGTATATAAAAGCACGATGTCCAGGGGCTTTAATTTATAATTTATTTTTGCCAGCGCATTCTCTATATCGGCAACTGAAATTGTTTCATTGGGTTTTTTATGGGAGAGGTCTAATTTAACTCCATCCTGGTAACAATATTCAAGGGGGATCTCTTCGGCGGTCTTAGAGGAACGGCCCTCTGAACGTGTGCCGTAATGAAAAGAGTAATCCAGGTGGGTGCCGATATGCACCGGCGCGTGCACCGTTTCCAGGGATAAGAATTCTTCATCAGGCAGCTGCTCTTTTCTTACGATGCGCTTTCCCAGGGCATATTTTATCCTACCCAACAGGGTCTTGCCCATAATTACCCGGTTGAATTTCTCAACCCCGGCTTTGTGAGATACTCTCTCGATGGAGACCTTGTGCACCTCAAAGGCCTTCTCGTCAATTGGCAGGCTCAGGTCAATTATCTTCATTTGGCCAGTTTTGACTGGATATTGTTGGCTATGTCGTCGGTCGTAGAGCTTTTGGTGATCTCTTTAGGGCTTAGCTTTACTCCAAATGATTTCTCCAGGGCGATCACCGATTCCACCATCTCGGTAGAATCCACGCCGATAGAGTCCTGTAAAGATACCCCATCCTTGAGCTCATCAAGCTTTACCTTTAAGAGATTGCTTAATACTTCCTTTACTTTTTCTTTTGTATCCATCTCTTCCTCCTATTACTACAACAAGAAGTTAATATATAATTTTTTGGGTGGCTTGGACTGGATTTGAGGCCGCTTCAGGCGGCCGAAAAACAGTCCAAGACAGGACCCACAAAATTATATATGCGCCTCCCCCTTGGTTGCGGCTGCTTCCCATTTATTGATGCCATTCATAACATCCTGAAAACAAAGTTTGGCCAGCGGGTCAAAATTACTCTCCATAATACGGTTTATGCGTCCGGGCTTAGAGAAGAATTCACGCATACACCAGGAACCTAAACGCCCGAGGTCTTCTGTAGATAGATGCTCCGTAGGGATTACCGGATGCAGGAAATCCCATTGTGAAAAATCAACCTTTTTCGGATCAATCCAGTTTTTCTTTAAAGCAATCCTCCACATCGGTGAATTTGGGGCGGGAGTTACATATCCAACCCAGAGAATGTCCGGATCAACAGTATCAGTAAACTCAAAACGCTGCTTGATGATCGCCTCGGTATCATAATCAAAACCCATCATGATATCGGCGACAATAGCGATATCATTTTTGCGCAGGATCTCTATGGTTTTCTTGATCTGCTCAATAGTAATACCCTTGGCGATTCTCTTAAGCTCTGACTGGGTCGTAACTTCAATGCCGAAAACACCCATAAATAAACCATTTTCCTTCATCAGGGGCAGGATAGATTCGCAATTAACCCAATCAATAGCCCGGCCTAAAGAAACCCATTTAATGGGATTATTGGAGGCCTTTTTAAGTTCACAGAACCTCTGCACTCTTTTAGGGTCTACGTTAAAATTGTCATCTTGGATAACCACGACCTTAACCCCGTATTTTCTATGCAGAAGATTCAGCTCTTCCATAACTCTTTCCGGAGATTTAGCCCGCCATTTCAAGAAATCCGAAGGCGAACGCGGATCAAACTGGTCCCATTCATAACAAAAGGTGCACGCTGAAGGGCAGCCTCTGGAGGTGACCATATCCACAAATGGCTTCCAATAGGTATGCCCTACATATTTATCCATGGGAAATAAATCATAAGCCGGTAAAGGAAGTTTATCCAGGTCTTCCATCAGCGGCTTATGCGGGCCCATGACAATCTGTCCGTCAATGCGCGAGGTTACTCCCCCCACGTCTTTAAGGGGCTTATTTTTATCTATTGCCTCGATAAGATCGCCGAAGGATTCCTCTTCCCCCATAACCACAAAGTCAACCGCGGGGTTCTCCTCTAATGTAGGCACGGGCATGGCTGAATACCATAATCCACCGAGAATTATTTTTGTCCTGGGAAGCGCTTTTTTAATTCCTATAGCCGCGTCTTTAAAATGCCGTAAAACCCCGTATCCGCCA
>JAHFFQ010000009.1:0-6972 GCA_023247875.1 Candidatus Omnitrophota bacterium
AGCGGTGGTTATATAGCCCGGTGTGCGCGTCAATCAGCGAAATGCTCTTTAGCTTCTCATAAGATTTAAGCAGATCGTAATTTAATTTACTCTTTTCCATCTCCGCCTTTTTATGCAGGGAGATCTCCTGCATAAGCTGGCCCGAACGCTCCTCAACCAGCTCCTCTAAATGCTCCCGGTAGCGCCATAGCTCATCGTCGATCTTCTTCCTTTCGCTGATGTCCATATTCACTTCGGCAACCAGCCATTCGCCATTTTCATTCTGGAAGGGTATAGTGGTGACCTGTACCGTGCGGGTCTCTTTAGTTAATCTTTCCTCGCTGACAATGATCTTTTTTGTCTTAAGCGCTTTCTCAATGGCGCACCTTGAACAGGGGATCTTGGCATTCATAAAATAATCGAAACATTTCTTTCCCACCCAATCCCCGTACTTACGCACCCGTTCCGGGTCTATGTAGCGGATATAAAAATCCTTATCAATGATAAGCAGCTCGGTTTTAGTTGCCTTCAGGATAAATTCAAGCTGCTGGCGCAGGGCATTTGCCTGCTGCTGGGCAGCCTTTCTTGATTCAACCTCCAGTTCCAGGGCCTTGGTGCGGTGGCTGACCAGGAGCTCCAGCTTCTCCCGGTAAACCTGCAATTCTTTTTCATAATTCTTCTTGTCGGTAACATCACGGTTGCTTGCACGCCGGCCGAGCAGTTTTCCATCTTTGCCGTAAACAGGAATGCAAACATGACTGATCCAATGGATTGAGCCTAAGCGGTCTATAATGCGGAAGTCCTCTTCAAGTTTAGTGCAGGTGTCTATCGCATTCTTTGTGTTCTTACGCAATAAGGCAATATCGTCGGGATGAACGATCTTTTCGATTAATTCGGGGTCATCCATGAACTCCTTGGCGGGATACCCGGTAATACGCTGGCATGAGGGAGACACATAGATCATCCTGCTATCCGCTCCCTGCCAGTACTCCCAGTCATAGGTAAAATCAGCCACGGTGCGGAACCTTTCTTCGCTTATCCGCAAGGCCTCATCGCTTTTCTTGCGCTCGCTTATCTCCTTACGCAGCTCCTCATTGGCCCGGGTCAACTCCACCGTGCGGACCTTGACCCTGATCTCCAACTCCGCACGGATCTCCTTCAACCTATCTTCGATCTTCTTGCGCTCGGTGATATCGCGGGCTATTCCCGTTATACCGACCACCACACCCTTATTATCAAAGACCGGGGTCTTTATAGTCTCGATCCACTGTATCTGGCCCTGCTTATCGGCCAGCCGCTCCTCGAAACACTTACGCTTTTTTGTGGTCATTACCTCCCGGTCATCATTACGGTAATTCTGTGCCAATTCACCCGGCCATAAATCCAGGTCGGTTTTTCCTTTAACCTCTTCGGGCGTAAAGCCGCAGGCAGCGCCAAAGGCTTCATTTACCTCAATATACCTGCTCTCCCTGTCTTTCAACCAGACCATATCAGGTATATTGTTCAGAATCGCCCTTTGCTGCAACTGGATATCCTGCAGCCGGTCATAGATCTGCTGAACTATCGCGTTATTTTTTTCTTCCTGTTCTCTGTCCATATTAATGACGGCGCAACTTATGGAGCGATAGCGCTCATAAGTTGCTGCCGGAATTAATCCCCGCAGTTGCAAGCAAATTTCTTCGAAATTTGCGAAGCGGTTAACTGCGTGGGATTCAAAAGTAAAAAAGGCAGCTTCCCTTAAAAGATAAGCTGCCGAGGCCTTAAAAATTAGGAGTCACAGAAGCTCCTTGGTTTATAGAATTAGTATTCTCTCTGGTGCGCCAGCGTCATATCCATAAAGCTGCGCAGCCTGCGCGAACGCGAAGGATGCCTGAGTTTCTTCAAGGCCTTGGCTTCGATCTGCCGGACCCTTTCGCGGGTAACCTTAAAAACATTGCCCACCTCCTCTAATGTGCGCGGGCAGCCGTCCTGGATACCAAAACGCAAAATCAAGATCTTCTTCTCCCTTTCCGTTAAGGTGCTTAAAGCGGAGTTCATCTCATCCTTCAACATCGAGCGCACGGTTTCATTCGCCGGAGAGACCGCTTTTTTATCCTGGATAAAATCCCCGAAATGCGTATCCCCCTCATCACCTATGGGCATCTGCAGGGAGATCGGCTCCTGAGCGATCTTCAGGATAGACTTGATCTTATCCTGCGGAAAGCGCATCTTATGGGCGATCTCTTCAGGGGTAGGCTCGCGGCCGTTCTCCTGGACAAAAACCCGGGAAAACCGGATTATCTTGTTGATCGTCTCGGTCATGTGCACCGGTATCCTTATGGTGCGCGCCTGGTCGGCAATAGAGCGGGTAATCGCCTGACGGATCCACCATGTCGCGTAAGTGGAAAATTTGTATCCGCGTTTGTATTCAAACTTCTCCACCGCCCGCATTAACCCTATATTGCCCTCCTGGATAAGATCAAGGAAGGAGAGTCCCCGGTTGGTATATTTTTTCGCGATGCTTACCACAAGCCGCAGGTTTGCTTCAACTAATTTCTTTTTCGTGCGGTTGAATTTAAGATGGGCTGACTTTATCAGCTTCATCTGTTCTTTTATCTTGTTGTGCGGCTCGGCGATTTCATTGAGGATCTGGCGCGTGCGCGTATTGCTCCTCTTACCCAGGCGCTTCATATGCTCAAGTTCCCTGAGATAAAGCGTGAGTTTTTTCACCGCCTCTTCGATCACTGAAGTAGTAAAATTGAGCTGAAGGATAAGATTAATGCCGCGGCTTTCGCTGCGCGTCTGCCTGATCCTGCCTAAAATTCGCTTGAACCTGCCGATAACACTGTTCTTTTTTATCTTGATATCTTCCTTAACAACATCCTCCAGGTTGATCTTCTCATCCAGGATGTCGGCGGCAACGGCCAGGACATGGTTTCTGACAAATTTGGTGGCCAAACCAGCCCGCTTGAATTTTTCCTCCGCTTCCTCGATCTTTTTAGCCAGCTCAATTTCATTCTCGCGGGTTAAGAGTGAAATAGAACCCATCTGTTTCAAGTACATCTTTACCGGGTCATCCAAAGGCATGAAGCGCTCTTCCCCTTTAAGCTGCTCATTTAATAATTCTTCGCGCTGATGGGCAGCATCCTGCTTTTCCTGCTGCGGCCGGTTTGTTGAAAGCCCGGCATCCTGCTCACCTTCTACTACCTGGATATCTTCATTACCCAGCAGCTCAAAGAGATGGTCAATGGCCTCGGTACTTGAAAGATCTTCGGGGAGAAGGTCATTTACTTCGTCATAAGTAAGAAAGCCCTTCTGCTTTCCCAGGGCGATCAGCTTCTCCATATCTTTAGTTGGCCGCGCTCTCTTCTTCATCCTTAATCACCTTTCTTTATTAATTCATGAAATTCCCGTATAAGGCCGCTTAATCTCTTTTCGTCCCCTGAGCTCTGGGCGCTTTTGATCTGCACGTGCAGGCGTTCTCGCCTGGATTTTAATCTTTCCACTTTGATCCTCCGGATGCAGTCATTCAAGGCCTTCTCCCTCTCCTCCTCCAAAAGTTCCGGCATAAAAATTGATTCACAAAGCAGCTGGCTTGCGTCGTCCTCGCTGAAATAATTTAACAAGAGGCTGGGTGCTATGCTTTTCCCCCGGGAGAACAGGTCAAGCATTATTGAAACGACCTTGGCAGTGCGCGTATCCTGGAAATCAGCCGGCTCCAGCTCCCCCATGATCTTCTCGATAAGCTCCTTTTCTTCAAGCATAAACTTGATCAGCATTTTTTCCGCGGGATTGATCAGGGGGGTGCTCCCGGCAATACTCGAAGAAAGTTTCTCCTGCGGCAAGGTATTCGGCTTTAGCTTATTTAACTCCTCAAGTATGCAATTTTCCGGGATATTGATCTCCTCGGAGAGCCTCTTTGAATACTCCGCCCTCAGGATCGCGTTGTCAAACTTATTGATCGTAAGCAGCATTTCAGAGGCGATCCTGCTTTTGCCGTGCGCCTCCTTCATATCATGGCGGCTTTTTAAAACCTCAAGTTTATAATCAAATAGGCCGGCGGCTTGATCAATCATCTCCTTAAAACTGGCCGCCCCTTTAAGCCGCACCAGGGCATCGGGATCCAATCCTTTTGGCAGCGGGACGATCTTGACGTTCATCCCTTCTTCAATAAGCATATCCAGACTTCTCAACGTAGCTATCTGGCCAGCGGTATCCCCGTCATAAACCATTACCGCCTTATTGGTGTAGCGCTTAAGCAGCCGGATCTGCTCCAAGGTAAGGGCAGTGCCCTGCGAAGCCACGATATTTTTTATACCCTCCTGGTAAGGGATGATAAAATCCAGGTAACCTTCGACGATTATCGCGCTGTCGGCATCCCGGATACAATCCTTTGATAAATTCAGGCCAAAAAGGTTCCGCCCCTTTGTATAAACCGGGGTTTCCGGAGAATTCAGGTATTTAGGAAGGCTTTTATCCAAAACCCTGGCCCCAAAGCCGATCGGCCTAAGACGTATATCAAAGACAGGAAATATGATCCGGTTGCGGAAACGGTCATAATAACCACCACCCTCTTTCGGCAGGATCAGTCCTGCCTTTTCCATCAAAGCGAGGCTGATATTCTTTAACCTTAGAAAATTAATCAGGTGATCCCATCCTGAGGCCGCAAATCCCAAATGGAATTCCTTAGCTGTTTTAGGGCTGATTCCCCTTTTTGACAGATATTCTCTGGTAGCTGCCGCACTTTCGGCGTAAAGATTATTTTCATAAAAACTTACCGCTAATTCATTGACCTTGTAAAGCTGGCTGCTTAAGCTGGCAGCTCTGGATACCTCCGGGCTATCTTGTTTGGGTAGATTCACCCCTGCCTTTTTGGCCAGTAACTCAACCGCTTCGGGAAAATCCATTCTTTCATGGCGCATAAGGAACTTAAAAGCATTCCCTGATTCGCCGCAGCCAAAACAATGATAGATCTGCCTGTCCGGCGAAACCATAAACGATGCCGTCTTCTCGTGATGAAAAGGACAATTAGCCTTGAAGTTCCTGCCGGACTTCTTGAGCGGGATATAACCGGAGATAAGCTCAACTAGATCCAGGCGGCCAAGGATATCCTCTAATATGTTTTCCGGAATGCGTCCAGCCATTTTTACTTTCTTTTGATCCTGGTAAAACCCGAACAACTGATCACCTGGAAAGGCTGCCCCGCAGCACATTCTAGATTATCCAGGAGAAGATTCAACCCCAAAGTGTCGGATGAAATATGCCCGGCGATGATGGCATTAAGATTGGCCTCTTTGGCTTTTTTAAAATGCTCTTCGCTTAAATGCATAGAAACCAGGGTCCTCACCCCGGCTTTATATAATTTTCCAAACACATCTTTCGGCCCCTCTGTACCCCCGGTCATCTCAAACATGATCTTTCCTGCCTGGCGCCTCGGGCTGCCCAAGAGCACCCGCGGACCGGTCTTAAATTCCTCGGCGATCCGGTACTCAGGTATGCCTTTAAGAAGCCTGATAACATCTTCTACCAGCTTGGGTTTTTCCCGCTTAAAAAGGGCCTCTAAAAACCTGTATACGTGGTTATCCGCCGGAGTGTGCATGCACATGAAAGGAATATCCAAAAGCTTAGCGGCATCTACTGCCCGGGTATGATTCTGCGGCAATACCCTGCGCTCTACCTCCAGCATCCTTTCTTCAAGCAGTTTTATAGCCGTCTTCCTTGCAACCCCTGCCTGACTTAACAAGTCAACCTGCAGCTTCATTACTTCATGCAGGCCGGCATAAGCCTTGCCCTCGGGATGATGCCCGATTACCAAATCCAGGCCTTCTTTATTACGGATATGGTCAGCCAGTAGAAGCTCGGCTACCTCAATATCGATCCCGACCAGGATCTTATTGATCTCCAGCCCCGGCTTGCCGTAAAGGATGCGCGTATCCGGATAACCCTTAATACCAGCTTTATTTTTTCTGGGGTCTGCCGCTGCTCCGAATTTAACTACGCTGTCGTATAGCTCCTGTAGCTTCATCTATGAAAAAAATTATGCATTGCCGTCACTTTGCTTTTATTGGACGCTTCACTACCCATAAACTTTGAGAAAAGAGTATTCCATAACCACTTGTAGGTATCAGGAGCAACCCTGTATATCCTGCTGCCTAGGGAAGAATTCTCCACGCTTTTATTTAAATAAGGCAAGCCGGAAACAAGGAGAGTAAAACATATCAGGCCTACCATAAAAAATCCCCTGAAAAAACCCAGAACCAGCCCTCCCCATCTGCTTAAAGAAGCGACTGCCTCCAGTTTAATGAACCTGTAGAAAATGCACCGCAAGAGCATAAATAACAAATATCCGGTTATAACCAGGGATATAAAGATAAGGAAATCGGCAAATTTAAATGTTGCCAAACCAAGATCAATATCCTTACGCATTGAATCGGATAGAAAAATATAGTAGTGCAGGGACAAAAAAATTGCCGAGAGGGTGCCGGCCAGCTTAAATAATTCTACGGGCAATCCGGTTTTAAGAGCAACGTAACATATTCTTAACATTATAATTAGAATAATTATATCCAAATAGTTCAAATGCTTAAAAAATTCAAAGGACATTATATTCTCCTTATTTTAAGGTTATATCCTGAGATATAAATAGGATTGAGGTGTTTAGAAAGTATAACATATATTCACGCGGTTTGTCAAGGAAAGGGCTTTCTTTTATGGTTTAAACCAGGGGATAGTCCGCCTTAAGCCCTCCTCCAGGGAGATGGCGGGCTTCCAGGAGAGGAGCCTCCTGGCCCGGGTAGTATCCGGCTGGCGCCGGCGGGGGTCATCCTCAGGCAGGGGCCTGAACACAATCCTGCTTTTTGAACCGCTTAGCTTTAAAACAAGTTTTGCCAGCTGCATTATAGTAAACTCTCCGGGGTTGCCTAAATTCACAGGCATATTTGTTTTTGATAACATAAGGCGGTATATCCCCTCTACCATATCGTCAATGTAACAGAAACTTCTGGTTTGCCCTCC
>JAHFFQ010000009.1:7072-17518 GCA_023247875.1 Candidatus Omnitrophota bacterium
TGTTAAGCAGTTTTTCGCATAAGTGCGAGCCGATAAAACCTGCCCCGCCGGTGATCAGGACGGTCTTTCTCATAGCCTCTCTACCTTTTCCTTGTGAATCCCTTTAAAAACATTCCTGCTGTCAAAGATCAATTTTGCGCTCTTCAATAAGCCTTTGTAATCTACCGAAGAATGGTCGGCTGCGATCAAAATACAGTCAAACATCTTTATATTTTGATTACTCAATACAACTGATCTTAAATCAATATCATTCAGTTTAAGGAAAGGTATAAACGGATCTGAATAACAAACTACAGCGCCTCGCTTTCTCAGCGCCCTGATCACCTCAATACCGGGAGATTGGCGCAGGTCTTTGACATCCTTCTTATAAGTAACCCCCAAGACAAGTATCCTTGCTCCCTTAAGTTTCTTGGCGTGGCTTGAAAGCGCCTCTTCAATTCTTTTTACGGTATATTCAGGCATATGGTTTATTATATCCGAGGCCAGTTTAATAAAACGCGAGTTAAAACCGAAACTTTTTGCTTTCCAGTATAGGTATAAAGGATCTTTGGGGATACAATGCCCTCCCACTCCTGGCCCGGGATAAAAAGGCATGAAACCAAATGGTTTGGTTGCGGCCGCGCGGACCACCTCCCAGATATCAATACGCATCTTATGTGCCATCATAGAAAGTTCGTCAATCAACCCTATATTGATCAGGCGGAAGGTATTTTCAAGGAGCTTGACGGTTTCAGCGCAACGGCAACTGCTCACAGGGACTACCTGCTTAATAATGATCCGGTAAAGCGATTCTCCCATCCTTGTGGCCTCCGGGCTGATGCCACCGACAACTTTGGGGATCCTATGAATGGGAAACTTCTTATTGCCCGGGTCAATCCTTTCAGGGGAGAAACAAAGGTAAAAATCCCTTCCATGTTTGAGCCCGCGCTTTTGGAAGATCGGCAGGATCTCCTCCTCCGTAGTCCCGGGATAGGTAGTACTCTCTAAAACCACCAGCGCCCCCTTTTTTATATGCAGCGACACCGCTTTTACCGCGTTCTTTATAAAAGAGATGTCCGGAAGGTTTCTTCCTTTAAGCGGAGTGGGAACACAAATAAAAACAGCGTCAGCCTCTTTAATATCAGAAAAATTCGCGCTTGCCTTAAAATTGCCTCTGGCTAAGGCAGCCTTTAGCTCCAAGCTGGTGATATCGGTAATATAAGAGCGCCGGTTAGTAATGTCTTTAAGCCGGTCAGAATCTATTTCAATACCGACTACCTCAATGCCTTTTCCGGCAAATTCCAAAGCAAGGGGAAAACCCACGTAACCTAATCCCACCACCGCGATCTTAAGCTGCTTCTTACTCATTTCCGTGACCCACCCCTATATAGGTAAAACCCAGCTCCTTAAGCGGACCCGGCTCATAAATATTCCTGCCATCGACTATAAGCTGGCGCTTTAAGGTATTTTTCAATTTTATGAAATCCAACTCTTTGAATTCATTCCATTCCGTGGCAACAATAAGGCAATCAGCCCCCCTGGCCGCCTGATACGGGTCTTTACAGAAAACCGCTTCTTTCAGGATCTCTTTGGCCTTAGCCATTGCCTTCGGGTCATAGACCCGGATCCTTGCGCCCTCCCGGCTCAATCCCATAATCAAGGCAATGCTCGGTGAGTTCCTGAGGTCATCGGTATCGGGCTTAAAAGCAAGACCAAGGACCGCGATAGTTTTATCTTTTATGATCCAGAGGGCATCCTTGATCTTTTGCAAAACGTAGGCCCCCTGCTCTTGATTTGTATCCCTTACCGCCTTAAGTATCTGAAAATCATATCCCAGTTTCCGGGAAATAGTTATAAAAGCCTCCAGGTCCTTGGGAAAACAGGAGCCGCCATAACCGATCCCGGCGCGAAGAAAATGCCCTCCGATACGGCTGTCCAATCCCATCCCCTGCGCAACCTCTTTCACATCCGCTCCTACCTGATCGCAGATACGGCTAAGCGCGTTGATAAATGAGATCTTGGTAGCCAGAAAGGCATTCGAGGCATGCTTGATCAATTCAGCTGATTTTATGTTGGTGATCAAGATCGGCCGGTTTAAAGGTTGGTAGAGATTAGTCATTATCTGTTTTGCCTTCAGGCTTTCGGCTCCGATCACGATCCTGTCCGGATGAGTAAAGTCATTTATCGCGCTTCCCTCCCGCAAAAACTCAGGGTTTGAAACTACGTCGAATTTATAGCCTTTCTTAACGTAGGTGGAGATCGTCTTCTTGACCCAGGAACATGTCTCAACCGGGACAGTGGACTTCTCGACGATCAAACGGTAACCGACCATGTTCTGGGCAATGCTGCGGGCAACCTTCTCTATGCCGGTCAGATCCGCTTCCCCGTTTTCAAGGGTAGGGGTGCCTACGGCAATAAAAATCACCTCGCTTGCTTTTACCGCCTCCCGTATGCTTGAGGTAAATTTCAACCTCTTATTCTTCAGGTTATAGGAAATAAGCTCTTTAAGGCCCGGTTCATAAATGGGGACCAGCCCCTTCTTAAGCCCGGATATTTTTTTGACGTCATTATCCGCGCAAATAACCGTGTTTCCCAGTTCGGCAAAGCATGCGCCGGTAACTAACCCCACATAACCTGATCCGATGATCGAAATATCCATTTAAGCCTCTCTTTACTGCGTGCCGGATTTAACTCTATGCGTGCTCTGGTCAAATCCGAACTCATTTTCGGGGAAAGCCTTAAGCCTGAAGGTGAAGTAAATGGTTGAGCCTTCGAATTTCTTGATGTTATAAGCCATATCCAATTCCCAGCAATGCAGGTCACGGGTTAAAGTATATTGCTGCTCCTGCGAACCGGCTCTAAGCGTAGCTGATCTCTTAAAATTATAGCGCTGGTAAATGGAAAACTTCCACTTCGGGCTTAAGCGCCAATTAAAGCTGGCGGTAACCTCATCCTTCCCTTTTCTTTCATAGCGCTGGCCGATGGAAAAGGTACTCCCCCCAGCCAGGTCAAAAGATAAATCGTAGCTGGCTAATGAAAATTTATTGTAATTCAAGTTATCGTGGTCGGAATGCTCATATGTGGCTTCCCCTTCAAAGTGTACCCATGAATAAGGGATCACTTTTAATTTAAAAAGCAGGTCGGAAAGCTGGCTATGGAGTTTGTTGCTGGTATTCGCAAGGATGCTATTATTAACAAACCCGTTATTGGAGCCGGATTTAGGATCAAGTACATAATCGGTGGTAATCCTGAAATCCACAAGGTCCACACTCTGGCCATTCCGTTTGGTCTGCAGCTTATTTGACAAACCCAAAGAAGCGGTATTCCCGCGGGTTATTGAATCTACACTGTCGATTTGCCTTATATTGACTCCCGGGATAGTAGGAACATGCGTATAGAGGTAACCTATAGTCGGGGTAATTACATGGCGCAGGGCGTTTATATCCAAACCCAGGAAATTCGTTTTAACGTTAAAAATGCGGTAAAACTTGGTGCTCAAATCCGCCCCGCTGTAAAAGATTGTGCGCACTATTCCGGTTTGGTCGTTTGCGCCTTTGTCATAAAATGTCTGGCGGCTGGAAACAAATGGCTTAAATTCAATAAAGCCTACTTTTGTAGGTAAAGAAATTTTATTCGTGGTATCAAACCGGGCCACTGTTACGTCATCGTTCGTCGCCGGAGCAGTAGTCGCCTTTTTATTGTAATTGCCAAACTGGCTGACATTCTCAAAATAAAAGGAGCTCTCCCCAAGCTGGAGGCTGGGCAGGCTGTAATTTATTTCCGGCTGCTTATCCAGCTGGTCAAACCAGTGGTTAGTGCGTTTTTGTAGGAGTATATCAATGCTGGAATAGTTAAAGGAGTGATGGAAAAACAGATAACTTAACGGCTGGGAGTCCTTTTCATATTCCCGGAAGAAATAATCCTTAAGGATCTCATGGGAAGAATCGACCTTTCTTCTCTTATCGGTAATTTTATAAAACTCTGCCGTAAAATTAGTAGCCGCGTCAATATCCCATTTATGGCGCCAGCGCATAAAATAACGCTGGAATTCCGTGGGGGAGGAGCCCTCCGGAAGATTATCGGGCTTCTCATTGGTATAATAAAACTTAAAATCCCCCTTGCCGACCGGGGATTTTTTGTAGTTTATTTCGAACCCTTCGGCAAAACCAAGCTTGGAACGATAATCCAATGAAAGCCGGGCGTTGGCATTTTCGGTAAGATTATAACGCCAGGTATTCAAAATATACGGGCCCCACTCCTTCCGCTTACCCGGTTCTACCTGCACATGCATGATCGGCTCTTTCATCGAATAATTAAACCTGGGAAGATAGAGTACTGGAACGCTTCCGAGATAAAGGACAGCGTCTTGCGTCTGCATCTTTTCAGCGGGAAACATATTTACTTTCTTAGCCGCAAAACGATAGTGCGGATGATCAAAGTTGCAGGTGGTCAAATAACCCCTTTTAGCCACAAACTCACTGTCGCTTACCTTTTCTACCTTTTTTCCTCTTCCGAAATAAGGATTGGCGCGGAAATCCGCGTTAATGATCACCCCGGTTTTGTTCTGAAAATCATAAATTATCCTCTCGCCCGTAATTACCCCTTTTGCGTCCTCCAGGCGCGCGTTGCCTTCAGCCAGGCCCTCTTTTGTCTGCATGTTTACCTTTAGCTTATTGCAGGTCAGCTTGGCGCCCTTGTAAATGACTTCAATATTCCCCGTAGCGGTAACCTCTTTGTTATCGGTAGAATACTCGACATTGTCGCCGTTAATGATTATCGGCGATTCCCTGGCCTCCTCGGCAAAAGCCAAGCTCGAACATAAAATAAAGGCTAAAATAAATTGGGGTGTTTTCCTTGACATTACTTTGGGGGAATTTTCTTATAGTCTTCCAAAAACCTGTTAATTCCTAAGTCGGTAAGAGGATGCTTGATCAACTGCTCGATTACCAGGTAAGGTATTGTACAGATATCCGCTCCGATCAATGCGGCGTTGACCACATGCATGGGGTTACGCACCGAAGCAACGATTATCTGGGTCTTAAAACCGTAATTCGCGTAGATCTTTTTTATGTTGCCGATCAGATCCATTCCCTCCTGGGAAATATCATCCAGCCTGCCGATAAACGGTGATAGATAGGTTGCCCCGGCCTTGGCAGCTAAAAGCGCCTGAGCCGCGGAAAAACAAAGGGTAACATTGGTCTTTACCGCTTCGGCCGATAATATCTTTACCGCCTTTAAGCCTTCCCTGGTCAAGGGGATCTTAACTACAATGTTGCCTGCGAGTTTTACCAGCTGACGGGCTTCATTGACCATCCCGGGGGAATCCAGGCTGATCACCTCAGCGCTGACCGGGCCGCTCACTAAACCGCATATCTCCTTTAGCAATTGATCATGGCTGCGCCCTTCTTTGGCTACAAGGGTAGGATTAGTGGTTACACCGTCGATCAGGCCCAGAGTGGCTGCCTCCTTGATCTCTTTAACATTTGCCGTATCAATAAATATCTTCATCGAACCTGTCTCTCCTTGACTAAATATCCGGCGCCGATGATCCCGGCGTCATTGCCTAACCTGGCCTTAAATATTTTTACTCTTTTGCCCTGTACGCTCATTGCCCGCCGCATAATAGTTTCTCGCGTACTTTCAAACAAAACTTCTCCGGCATCGGAAACCCCCCCACCGATCACGACCGCGTCAAGATTAAGCAGATTTATTATGCCGCTTAGGGCTATCCCCAGGCGCTCTCCCACGTTAACCCAGAGATTTATCGCTCTTCTGTTATTGACTTTGGCTAAAGCGCTTACCTTCTCAAGGGTGATCGTGGGGCCGAATAGTTTACGCGCTTCTTTAAGGATTCTGGTATTGCCGATATATGCTTCAAGGCAGGCGCTGCCTCCACAAGGGCAAAGCGGGCCTTTTTCATTAATAGGCACATGCCCGATCTCGCCTGCGGCATTATCACTTCCCCGGTACAGGGAACCATTGATGATCAATCCACCCCCGACCCCGGTTCCCAGGGTCAGACATAAAGCATTCGTATATTTCTTTGCCTGGCCGGCCCTGTACTCTGCCAAAGCCATAAGCTTGGCGTCATTATCAATAAAAACCGGCAAGGCCGTTTTACGCTCCAGGATCTTTTTTAGCCCAACCTCTCTCCATCCGGGAATATTCGGCAGGAAATGCACTACCCCCTTAAAAGTATCCACCGGACCGGGCAGGCCTATACCCACCCCTGAAACAGAGTTCCTGGCTATACCCTGGCGTAAAATAAAACTGTTTATGGAATCAGCGATCCCCTGGATAAGTTTAAGCTTATTATCAAAGCTCTTGGTGCTGAAATAATTTTTTGCTTTAATTCTCAAATTGCTGTCAAGCAGGGCGCATTTTAAGTTGGTACCGCCCAGGTCTATTCCGATAATAGAGCTTTTGGCCATGTGTGGTATTCTATATTAAAAAACTCCCTTTTTCAAGGAATAATCTTTAAAATATGCACAACACAAGAATATTCGTTACACTTAGACTGCTGGTTTTGTAGCGAATGTCGATTTTAGCCAATGGAGCTTGAGCATTGAGGGTATCCCCGTGGAGCGAAGCGACAACACCGGGATGGCGATGCTGTCGATGGTTTTGCACTAGAGTGCAAAACCAGAGTTCAGCAGCCACCGAAATGCGAAAGAACATTGGCGTTAAAAAATCGACCTGAGCGACAAAAGCAGCAAGCTATAGTGGAACGAATTAATCTTAGGCGGGGGAGAAACAGACTTTATTTTTTCCGGTTGCCTTTGCCTGATAAAGCGCCTGGTCTGCCTTTTCGATCAGATCGTTAGGGTGGCCGGCATTTTCCGGAAAAGCAGAGACACCTATACTTACGGTAACTTTCAGCTTTTCATCATAAACCTTGATCACATCCGAGGCAACCGCCTGACGGATACGTTCGGCGGCAAAATTCGCCTGCTCCCTGTCGGTTTCAGACAGAATAATAGAAAGCTCCTCTCCGCCGTAACGGCCGATAAAATCTATCTGCCTGATCGTATCGCGGATAGTTTTGGAAACCTGGCGCAATATGCCATCTCCAACTAAATGCCCGTAGCGGTCATTATACTGCTTAAAATTATCTATATCGGCCAGGAGAAAACACAGGCGCAGTTTATTGTTCCGGGAACGGCGCAATTCTTCATTGAAACGCTCAAGAAAATACCTTCTGCTATAAATCTGCGTCAGGGTATCGGTAATGGCCAGCTCGCTCACCTTCTGATAAAGGACAGCCCTTCTCAATCCTATCAAGAGCTGCTGCGCCAGGATAGCAAGCTTATCCTTATCTGCCTCTGAAACATTATTACAGGCCAGATAACCTATCGGCTGGTTTTCCGAACTGTCCAGAGACATAACCGTATAATCATTATATTTAACCATCTCGGCGCTGTTTTTGATATACCGGCAGTCCGTTGCCGCAATATGTTTTTCCAGATTCCGGCGAAAAATATTAAATACCTTTTCTTCATCCAGGCTCTTGCAGATATCCTTGGTCATCTCATAAAGCTCCAGGGTCTGGGTGAATTCCTTGTTAAGCCCGCTAATTTGTGCCTCCAGCTCACCTCTATCCTTAAACAGCCTTGCGTTCTCAATAAACAGCCTGTCCAGTTCAGCGGTTTTAGAGCTTAAGCGCTGGGTAAAAAACTCCTTAAGCAATAAAAAACAAGCGGCTGATATGATTATATACAATACTATATGCAGCATACCTGATTTCTTCCTTTTTGTTTGGCCTTGTACATGGCCTTATCCGCTTTTAACACCAGGTCATCCTCATCTTTGGTATCAAAAGGCATGCTGGCAACCCCTATAGAAACGGTTACCTTGGTATCCTGGCGGCGCAGGCTTATCTTTTCTTTTTCAATCCTCCGGCGCATGGCGTCAGCAGCCAGCAGTGATTTATTTCTATCCAAGCCGGATAGCATGACCAGAAACTCCTCCCCACCAAAACGGCTGAGCAGGAAGTTAAGCTCGCTCAATGACTCTTTCATAAGGGAGGCGATCTTTTTTAATACTATATCCCCGGCGGTATGCCCGAACTTATCATTGTATTGCTTAAAGAAATCTATATCGAGCATCATTAATGAAAGGTGCTGATCTAGCCTGGAGCATCTCTTAGCTTCATCATGCAACCTCCCCAGGAAATAATGCCTGGTATACAGCTTGGTCAGGTCATCGTGGATCGCCAGGTCCTGTGTTTTCTGAAAAAGCAGGCTATTCTCCAGGGCCACTGCACCCAGATCCGACACTAAAGCCAGAAAACGCAGGTCATCCTGCGTAAAAAAACCACTCTCTGTATTTTCCAGCCTTAATAAACCCAACAATGAGTTATGGCTTATCAAAGGCGAGCTGATAACCGATGAGAGCGGCCGTAAGGGCGGGCTTGCGGGAGAGTCGGTGTCAAAGCGGAAATCTTTTTTTAAATCTTCTATTAACAGCGGGGCTGAATGCCTCAGGACCCATTGGTCAAAGATATCTCCGTCTTTAGCTAAGATCACCTCATCATTATCCTCTTTTATCGAACGCACCAACTCAAGTTTCTGCGCCTGGCTGTTGACAAGGAAAAGCAGGGCCCTTCCCTTTCTGGCGGAGATCAATGAATAGACTGACTGCGTTAAAACATCCACACCGGCATCCAGCAATAAGCTGCGGTTGAGATCTTCAATGATTTTTTTCAGGTTGTCGTAACGGGTGATCCTGGCTTTAAGGCTTGCCGCAAGCCCCTTGCCTTTTAGGTTCTCGACATTAAGGATATTGATCTGCTCTTCGCAGTTTTCGATAAGTACCTGGGCCTGAGAGCTCTTATAGGAAAATGAATGTAGTTCATAGATTAAGATCAGTATATTGACGCAGGTAAAAATAAACAGGCTGCCTAATTGTATTCTTTGATGAAAAAAAATGGAGCTGATTAAGAGAATGAGGATGGAGAGTCCGCTAAGAAAAAAGCAGATTATTTTCCGGGAGGATTCCTGGCGCATAGAGATCCTAAGCTGTTTGGATCTGCAGTGTAAAGCTTAAACGATGGTTTCTTCGGTATTCTTATCGAAGAAATGCACTTTACTCATATCAAAAACGACGTCCATCTCTTGATTGACCTTCGGGCGGTCATGCGCGCCTACGCGGGCGATAAAGGTGTGCCGGCCGGTGTTCAAATAGAGGTAAACCTCCGAACCCATGGGCTCAAAGACCTCGCAGTTTACCCGGACGATATTCTCCGGAGGGGCATCGGAAACAAACAGTTTATCATAGATATCCTCCGAACGGATGCCGAAAAATACCTCGCTTCCGAGATAATTAGTCATTTTCTTATACATCCCTTCAACCAGTTTGACCTGGATCTTGCCTTCGTCAAAGTAAAGCCTGCCCTCTTTTTTTATGATCCTTCCCTGCATAAAATTCATGGGCGGGGAGCCGATAAATCCGGCGACAAATTTATTCTTCGGATGGTCATATACATCTATGGGGTCGGCTAACTGATTCAAGACGCCGTCTTTCATAACCGCGATACGGTCCCCCATGGTCATAGCTTCAACCTGGTCGTGCGTGACGTAAATAATAGTAGTCTGCAGCCTTATGTGCAGTTTATGGATCTCCGTGCGCATCTGCACGCGCATTTTTGCGTCGAGGTTACTCAAGGGCTCATCAAAGAGAAAAACCATCGGCTTGCGAACGATGGCCCTTCCTACTGCCACCCGTTGCCTCTCCCCGCCGGATAGCTCGCGGGGCCGCCGGTTCAACAGGCGCTTGATCCCCAGAATATCGGCGGCCTCACTTACCCGCAGGTTGATCTCCTGTTTAGGTATATGGCTTAGCCGCAGGCCAAATGACATATTCTCAAAAACAGTCATGTGCGGATATAGCGCGTAATTCTGAAAAACCATGGCGATATCCCGGTCCTTGGCGGGGACCTCGTTAACCAGCTTGTTCCCGATATAAATATCCCCCGAGCTTATCTCCTCAAGGCCTGCGATCATCCTTAAGGTAGTGGATTTGCCGCAGCCTGAAGGACCGACCAAAACCATGAATTCTTTGTTCTCAATGCCCAAATTGACATTATTAACCGCCATGACATTTCCGGGGAAAACCTTGCAAACATCCCTTAAGCTTACCTGAGCCATTGATTACTCCTTTATACCAAGTAGTTAGTAGAAATTATTATACAAAATTAAGCCAAATAGTCAAGCAGCTGGCTTAAAATATCTTTCATATTCTTGCGGTGCACTATCATGTCGATAAGCCCGTGCTCAAGCAGGAATTCCGAACGCTGAAAACCGGCAGGGAGCTTCTGTCTTATTGTCTGCTCGATTACACGCGGACCGGTAAAGCCGATCAGGGCATTAGGCTCAGCCACGATTATATCCCCCACCCCGGCAAAGGAGGCCATGACCCCGGCCATCGTAGGATTGGTAAGCACGGATATATACGGCAATCTTTCCTTGC
>JAHFFQ010000009.1:17618-19214 GCA_023247875.1 Candidatus Omnitrophota bacterium
CATTTGGTCCATAAACCGTCGGGGATCTCCTTTTTCTTGATCCGCACGATAGTGTATTTGGGTTTTCCGAATAAAGCCATCTAGGCTAGCCTCCGTTAATTTTGTTGATCACCAGGCCCGAAAGCACCTTGGGGTAAAAATATGTGGATTTGGGGGGCATCTTGCTCCCGGTTAATGCCACAGCCATGATCTGCTCGATTTTTACCGGATTGAGGAAAAAAGCTATTTTTGCATGATCCTCGTCGGCCTCTTTGATAAATTGGCCCGCCTGCGGGCTGTAAGTGAGGCCTTTCAAATTATCCGGGTCAAGCCCGAAGATATTTTTAAATACGAGGTGATTTAAGATCGCCGCGTCAAGCCAACGGTATTCCTTTGGTTTATCCGCGATGAGTTTATCCAGTATCCTTACATTCTTTAGCCTGAGCAGCCAGTATCTCTTCTGACGGTACATACCGATGAGGTGGCCGTTAAAACCGGCTTTCTGCAAAAGAAAGAAAAAACGGGTTCTATCCTTTACTTCGCTGATGTCAAAACTGTCCGCCAACTCAAGGCGCAATTCCTCAACGGTAAATTGCCTCTCCGGTTTGAGCAGCCTGTGGATCGGCAATATGCAAAGCCCACGCGGGTCGGTGTTGGTAAAATAAGATAGGACAAAATTAAAAGGCTCATCACCGGAAAACCCGGATGAATTTTGGCGCACTAGATCGCGATAAGCACAAGCTACTTCATAGCGGTGATGGCCGTCGGCAATGAACATATTTTCATTAAGCATGCTTTGCTGGATATTTTTGATCAACCCTGCGTCGGTTATCCTCCAAAGCTTATGCACCGTCTTTTCGTCGTCCAGAACCTCAATAAAAGCTTCCTGCTTAGGTATATAATTCCGGAAGACCCGCTGGATTATGCGTTTTTTATCCAGGAATATTACGAATATCGGGCTGAGGTTTGCCTTGATCAGTCTTATCAGCCTGAACCTGTCCTCCTTTGCCTCCAAATGCGTATTTTCATGGCCAAAGGCCCCACCCGCCTTATTATCTCCGAGCTTCAATAAAGAAATAAAGCCTAAACGCGTCCTCTTTTCCCCGTTAATGTTGTATTGCTGGCTGTAAAAATAGATGGCTTCGGAATTATCCGGGATAAGCACGTCATTCTTTAGCCAGTCCTGAAATGTCTCCCGGGCAACCTTATACTTATCCTGGCCGGGGATATCCTTTGCCAAGACCACATGGATCAGGTTATAGCAGGAACGCTTATGGTACACTTCCTGGGCTTCGGGAGAGATAACATCGTAAGGCGGGCAGACAACCTGGTTAAAATCGCAGATCTTCCCGGGATTGTAGATCAATGCTTTGAAAGCTTTTATATCAGTCATTAAGATGGCCCCTTGCACCCAGGACATCCTTCTTTTGCCTTTGGGCAGGATGCGGCTTTAACACTGTGTGAAGAGCTCTTTGCCTTATAATCCGTGGCATAGAAACCCGACCCCTTAAAAATAAACCCTCCTGTGCTGCTGATCAATTTCTTCACCTTCTTGCCGCATTTTGGGCATTTAGTTACCGGTTTTGCCGTGATAGACTGCAGGAGCTCAAATTTATG
>JAHFFQ010000117.1 GCA_023247875.1 Candidatus Omnitrophota bacterium
CTGCTTTGAGTTGAGAACCGTCCCTACTTGGTTTTGAGGTAGTCCTCTAAGATTTTCTTATGGTCAAAGGCGAAGTCAAGCTTTTCTACCTGGCTTAATTTGATTATCTTTAGACCCGCCGCATCATCCCCTGCCTTAGGACTGCCTTTACCCTTGGCGACAAATACCGTGCCGACAGTGTGGAACCTGGGATCTCGCCGCGGATCGGAATAAGTATGGAATTGTTTAACCTCGGTCAAATCCAGGTTCGTCTCTTCTTTAGCTTCTCTTTTTACCGCATCCTCCAGGCTCTCCCCGTAATCCACAAATCCTCCGGGCAGCGCCCAGCCAAAAGGCGGATTAGAGCGCTGGATGATCACGATCCCTTCGGGCAATTCAATGATCGCATCCACCGTAACAAAAGGACCGGCGGATAATTTTGTCGTTACATATTCAAGGTAACCCAATACACCTTTATTAAAAACCGCGAATGCCTCCCGGTCACGCAGGCAAAAAATTATCTCCTTAAGCGTGCTGCATTCTTGGCGCAAATGCCTCAAACATTCCTGGGCCATGATCTTTGCCGAGGCAAGCAATGGGAAACCTCCTGTGCCGCAGCCCAATGCCGGGAATGCAATTGAGCTCACTTTTAACTCTTCAGCCAGCTTCAGGGAATTTCTACAGGCGTCACGGATATTTGTCTCATCCGTCTGGAAATCCATACCCATAGTCGCGGCATGAATAACATATTTTGCCGCAAGCTCTCCCGCAGAAGTAGCGACTGCCTCACCGATCTTTATCGGGCCTTTCTTTACCGCTTCTTCTTCTATAACCCTGCCGCCCTTTTTCTTGATCGCCCCTGCCACCCCTGCGCCCATAACCAGCTTGTTATTGGCGGCATTGACAATCGCATCTGCGCGCACCTCGGTAATATCCCCCAACACAACTTTAATCTCAGTGTTCTTAATTTTCATAATAGCTCCTTAAAATTGCCGTCTTGCCTTGTTTCTCGCGGGGACGTTTGTGTGCCCCGGCGTGGCACACTGCACTCGATGCTCGTCCTCGCTCTGCCGTATTCTTTATAGCGGGGCAACCCTGCCCGCTCGGACTGCGCACGCCCCGCTCGAAATCAAGTCAAACCGGCAATCTTAGTCTCCTATAATTTTAACCAGCACACGCTTCCTGCGCTGGCCGTCAAATTCCCCGTAAAAGATCTGCTCCCAGGGCCCGAAATCCAATTTGCCGTTGGTGACCGCTGCCACCACCTCCCTGCCCATAACCGTACGTTTTAAATGGGCGTCGGCATTGTCCTCCCCGGTTAAGTTGTGCTGGTATTTATCTTTTCCGAACGGCGCCAGCTTCTCAAGCCAGGCGGAAAAATCCTTATGTAAGCCGCCCTCATCATCATTAATGAATACACTGGAGGTAATATGCATGGCATTAACCAAACATAAACCATCCTTGATCCCGCTTTTTCTAAGTGCTGCCTCAACCTGTCCGGTTATATTTAGAAACTCCTGCCGCTTGGAAGTATTGAACCAGAGGTATTCGGTATAGTTTTTCATCATAATTTCTCCAAAATTAGTTTCTTCTCTTTCTGATCAACCCTGAAATTAAAATGCTTAAGGAAAGACATCCCCAATAAACCATCGCCAAAACCCATATCCCCTGCCTCGCTGAGCAGAATCGCCGCATCTACATTTCTTGCCTGGGCCCCCTGGACCTCAACCTTGCCTATAACAATGTGTTTAGCGCTGATTTTACGGCCATCAGCTGTTTGCATAGTCATATCCGGCTGCAATCCGTTCAGATTGATCCCTAATTTACCGGCAACATTCCTGGTGATCAACATAATCGAAGCGCCGGTATCCAAAACCATTCTCGCTTCTATTTTATCATCCAGTTTAACATTCAAGAGTATGCCTTGCGAACCGCGCGAAAAATCTACTGTGCGCGGCTTACGCTCTTCCGCTAACCCTTCCTCAATCATCTGCTTTTCGCCGGCTAATTTTTCTTTCTCCCACTTAGCGCGTAAAGCCAGGGAATCCTGCGGAGATGACCTTGATATACTATTTATCTCGCTCTTAAGGAATTTAACCGAGCATCCTACGCCTACCTCCAGCTCTATAGATTGACTATCCTCTCTCTTAATGATCCCTTCCATGGAACGGCCGTTCTTAAGCTGCAACGTATCGGCGTAACTTAAGCTAAACATGGAGAATAAAAATAAAAAACCAAGGCATCCCTTCATAACAGCCAACCCCTTCCCGGTTACCGGGATTTATTTACACCCCTTCTCTCACAAAACTCATAAACATCGCATTTACTGCAAAAAGGCGAGACCGGAAGACAAAGATTCTGGCCAAAGGTCACCAGGGTAGTGTTCAAATTTATCCATTCCCTGCGCGGGATGATCTTCCGCAGGGCATTTTCCGTTTGCTCCGGTGTTTTCGTGCTCACCCACCCCAGCCGGTTTGAGATCCTGTGCACGTGCGTATCCACGCAGATCGCCGGGATCCCGAAACCCAGGCCCAAAACAAGGTTTGCCGTCTTCCTGCCTACCCCCTTTAACTTCAGCAGCTCCTCCAGGGAATCCGGGACTCTCCCGGAATACTCCTCAATAATCCTCCTGCCTAAACCCAGGATCACCCTGCTTTTGTTGCGGTAAAAACCTACGGGATAAATTAATTTCCGGATCCGGTTTTCATTTAATTTCAGCATACTCCTGGGATCATCCGCAACCTTGAACAACCTATTGCTGGCTTCAATAGTAGTTTTGTCTTTGGTGCGCAGGGAAAGTATGCAGGATACCAAAACCCGGTAAGGATCGCGTCTTCTTGCAATTTTTGTTACCGAAGGCACGACCCAGCCCTTGATCCGGCCTTCAATCAATCTTATACTCTTTAAGATCCTGTCCATAGTTACATCACTATGTCTAAGCGGAATTCAGTGTAAAGCCCATTCTCCAACGCAACCTTGCCGAGTGAATCCCGGTATTTAAGAGAGCGGTTAAACACGCTGCCGCAGGATAGGGAACTTTTAATATGTTTATTAAAATGATACCTGAATCCGGCGCCTAAGTGCAGCTCATTGTATTGAAGTGGCACGTTCTTGAGGTTGTCCTTGGTTACCCTGAATTCATCCGATGAATTATCCCCCTCGAGAAAAACAGTGAGTTTTTTATCCAGGGCATAGGAGATCTCCGGCCTTTCAGGAACAATATTGAAGGTAAGCCTGTCATTGGGCTTGTAGATAAAACCTAAAATAGGCCAGTAAGGATCTTCAAGATGCGGCTCTATCCTTAAGCCGCAGATAAAACTCAGTTTTTCATCAAATTTATGAAACAGGAAATAACGCTGGGTCAAGCTGAAAGCCGATGAGCGTAAATCCCAGTTATCCGTAAGAAATGAAGGATTAAGCTCTATGCCAAGATAAGTATTATTAAAGTTAAAAAACGGCAGGGCGGTAGATACTCCGAAATCCACCCTGGTTAAATGGGCCGGAAGCTCAACGGCAGTTGAGTTGTTTATGCCTATATACCTGGTACTGGTTGAAAACTCAACCGGCAATTTATCCCAGGCCTTGATCTCATAGCTGTACTCTGAAGCCGAATCAATAATTCCGACCTTTCCCGGCTGCCCACTGGCTCCCCGGGAAGGCATGTAGCGGCCGTAAGAATCCAGCTCTTGAGGAAAATATTCCTCCTCCTTAACCACCACCTCCTCCAAAGTCTGGCGGTAAGCGCCGGCGGGCTGCGGATTAACAGCCTGCGCTTCTGTAAGCGCCAGCTCCTGCGCCACATCCCTGGTCTTATCCTCCAGTGCGTAGGCGCTCAAATTAAAGAAACAGAAAAATAATATTGCGCCTAAAACTAAAGCTGATTTCATTGTCCCCTCCTGAAAAACGTATCCGTCAGCCCCTTGATAATATCGGCTACCGCCGGCTTAAAAACATATTTTGGATTCTGCAGGGAGCCGCTTAATTTGATCACCCCGAATTTTCCCGCCTGACCGACGATAACGGTGGCGACATCCTTTAATGTCCCGCTTAACGGGACCCCATCGCTCTGGATATCAACATCAAAGGCAGCCTCCAGGGAACCATCAAAACCTATCTTGAGCGGCCCGGAAAGATTGGCGATATTGCTCTTTAATTTCAAGTTATCCGTATAGACAAACCTGTTATTGACCAGGAACGCGGCTGAACATTCGGAAAGCACTATATTGGCAAAGTCCTTCGCGAATAGCACCTTGCCTATCCCCTGGAAAAAATTCAACTCCCAGAGTTTTCCTTCCCTGACCTGAAAACTGCCTGAGCCGGAAAGTTTACCCAGATCTCCGGAAAAACCGTTGAGGTTAACCATCCCATCGAGAGTTCCGGATATATCTTTGTTTTTGGCAGGAGTATCTGTTTTAAGTTTATCCAGTTTAATGCCGGTTGCCTCGATCTCCACGTGATAAGGAAGATTAAGCGTATCCATATTCATTATTCCGGTTGCCCCGATCAGGCCGTCATAGAGGGCAATACGGCAGGATATGATCTTGGCGAGCTTCTGCTCCTGCAAATAATCCAGCGAAAAACCCTGTGAATTCAACCCGTAAAGGGAAAGATTATTACTGTTTAATCTTACCTGGATAAAACAGCTTTTTAAATCATGGGCATTACCGGCTATGCTGAATTGCGCCTCCATCCGCCCGGCAGGGCGCATAAGCTTTATCGCCGGATATTGTTTATCCAGTATTTTAGCCAG
>JAHFFQ010000118.1 GCA_023247875.1 Candidatus Omnitrophota bacterium
TATGTCCCGCTGATCAGATAACAGCTGGTTACTTCGGGGAATGAGTAGATGCGCTCGGCGATCTTGTCAAACCCTAAGTCCTTCTGCGGAACGATGTTTACCTCAATTAAAGCCCTGACCTCGCATTCGGCATCCTTGAACAGTTCTTTATTGATCACCGCCTTGTATTTCAGTATCGCCCCCTCTTTTTCGTATTTTTTGATCGCTTTTTTTACCGCATCCACGGGCTTACGCACCATCTTCGCAATTTCCTCCGGCCTTAACCGGCCATCTTTCTCTAAAATTTCCAATATCTCATCCATTATTCGCTCCTCTCGTTATAAGTTAAGCAAAAAAGTTCCGTTGATTTTATGCGCTTAATGAAAGGATTATATACCACTAAACAGGGAGGGTCAAGGATATAATCAATGGGGGCGTCAAATGTCAAGACCAGACATAGGTTACATTTTAGACCGGGAGATAGGTTGCACAGCGGGTGGCTTGGCTGTGATTGAGCGGAGCGTGCGCAGTCCGAACGGGCACGGTTCCGCCACGGTTCTTGGCGGAGAGTGAAGACGAGCATCGAGTGCAGTGTGCCACGCCGGGGCACACAAACGTCCCCGCGAAAGCACAGACAAGACAGGCCCCGCTGCTTTAATGACTATTTCAACTCTTCCGGGTGGTGCTTGACTACCTTTGCCTCAACCATATAGATCACATCTTCGGCGATATTGGTGGTATGGTCGCAGATGCGCTCTAAGTAACGGGCGATAAGCAATAATGCCACTGCCCGCTCTGCGGTCTTGGGGTCGCGCGCCAGGTATTCATTGATCAGCTCATCCTGCACCAGATTACGCAAGCGATCAGCCTCTGAATCCGCTAAAACCACCCGCCGGGCAAGCTGGGCGTCCCTTTTTACAAAAGCATCAATGGCATCGCGCACCATATTTTGGGCAACTCCGGAAAGCTTGGGAATATCTACCAAAGGTTTAAGTAACGGTTTTTCCATTAATTCTAACGATCTTTGCGCGATATCCACCGCGATATCGGCTATACGCTCTAATTCAGCGTTGATCTTCATGCCGGTTGCGATGTATCTTAAATCACCGGCCATCGGCTGATACCTGGCAATAAGATCAATACACTTCTCATCTATGGCCAACTCCAACTCATCGATCTTATTATCGGTATTGATCACCTCCTGGGCCAGGTATTTGTCGCGGTTTTTCAACGACTCTATGGATTTAAAGATCGACTCCTGGGCAAATACCGCCATCCGCAAGATCTCCTTGTGCAACTCCTTTAATTCCTCATCCAAATGTCTTAACATTGAGCACCCCCCTGTTTTTATTTAGCGAAATCCCGTGAGTGCGTCAAAATTATCGAAGAGAATTTTGACGCGGTTACGAAACGGGATAACCCCATTAACCGTACCTTCCGGTAATGTAATCCTCCGTCCTTTTGTCTTTCGGGCTGGTAAAAATATCCTGTGTTTTGCCAAACTCAATCAGCTCCCCCAAGAGCATGAATCCTGTTTCATCCGATACGCGCGCTGCCTGCTGCATATTATGGGTAACTATTATTATAGTATAGTTATGCTTTAATTCACGCATTAGTTCCTCGATGCGGCTGGTTGCCTGCGGGTCAAGGGTGGAACATGGCTCATCCATAAGCAAGACCTCGGGCCTGACCGCGATAAGCCTGGCAATGCACAGGCGCTGCTTCTGCTCCAGGGACAATGACAGCGCGGATCTGTTGAGCTTATCCTTCAGCTCATCCCATAAAAGTACGGATTTTAAGCTGTCTTCAACCACTTCATCAAGTTTTTCTCTGGTCAAGCCTTCCGCATGCACCCTTTGGCCGAAAACGATATTTTCATAGATGGATAAGGGGAATGGATTTGGCCGCTGAAAAACCATGCCTACCTTCTTGCGTAAATTCACCAGATCCGTCTTCTCGGAAATGATATTCTCCGTGTCAATAATCACCTCTCCGCCTACTCGCACACCCTCGATAAGGTCGTTCATGCGGTTAAAGACCCGCAGTAGCGTGGATTTTCCGCATCCCGAAGGCCCGATAATGGCGGTGATCTGCTTCTCCCCAAAATGCGCGTTTATGTTTATGAGCGCCTGAAAATCAGCATACCATAAATTAAAATTATTTACTTTGATATCCGCCATTATCCAAATTCCCCTCTGATATAGCCGTCTGTACGCCTATCGGCCGGCGCGGTAAATAACTTCTGCGTCCTGTCCAACTCCACAAGCTCCCCTGATAAAAAGAAGGCGGTGCGATCCCCGACCCTAGCTGCCTGTTTTACGTTGTTAGTTACCAAAACTATGGTGTAATCCTTTTTTAATCTGAGCATCGCCTCTTCGACTTTAGCCGTTGAGATAGGATCAAGCCCGGAGCAGGGCTCATCGAATAAAATTACCTCCGGCGCAACCGCCAGGGTCCTGGCAATACAGAGGCGCTGCTGCTGGCCGCCGGATAGTTTAAACGCCGAAACGCCAAGCCTGTCCTTAACTTCATCCCAGAGGTATGCCTGCTTAAGCGCTCCCTCGACGATCCCGGCTACCTTACCGCGGTTCTTCTCCCCGTGCATCCTGACGCCATACGCCACATTCTCAAAGATGGATAAAGGCAGCGGCAGCGGCAAAGCAAAAACCATACCCACCCTTTTGCGTAAACTCTCAACATTGATCCTCTTTATCTCCTCCCGGTCAAACTCAAGCCAGCCGCTCATCCTGAAATTCGCGTGCAACTCATTTAAACGGTTCAGCATACGCAGAAAGCTGGTCTTTCCGCTGTTGGATGGGCCGATCACACTTAGGATCTCATTAGCCTCTATCTCGATGTTCACTCCTTTTAAAGCATGGATCTGGCCAAACCAAATATTAAGATTTTTAGCGTTAAATTTTACCATTTCTTTTTCTTCCTGAAATTATAACGTATGATTATGGCGACCAGATTCATAAATAAAACCAAAAATAACAAGACCAGCGCGGTGCCATAACGAATTTTTTCATCCACATTGGGCACTTGGGTTGAGATCACGTATAAGTGATAGGGAAGCGCCATAGCCTGGTCAAAGATGGATTTGGGTAGCTGCGGCAGATAAAAGGCGGCCACGGTAAAAAGTATCGGCGCGGTCTCCCCCGCTGCCCTGCCCAGCCCCAGGATCGTTCCGGTGAGGATCCCGGGTATAGCGTTGGGTAAAACTATATGCCTTATAGTCTGCCACTTGCTTGCCCCCAGCGACAGACTGACCTCGCGAAATGACTGCGGCACGCTCTCCAACGCCTCACGCGATGTGGTAACAATTATCGGCAGGATCATTATCCCCAAAGTAAGGGAACCGGATAAAATGGATGCCCCGAACCTTAAGAAGACAACAAAAAGTGCCAGGCCGAACAGGCCGTAGACCACGGATGGCACTCCGGAAAGATTGACGATTGCCAGCTTGATTATCCGGTTAAGTATATTATCTTTTGCGTATTCGCTAAGATAAATTGCGGCCAATAACCCTATGGGCAAAGCAAAGATTATCGCTCCCAGGACAAGATAGAATGTCCCAATGATTGCCGGGAAAATCCCTCCTGCGCGCATTCCCTGGCGCGGGATATCCGATAAGAATTGCCAGTTGATCGCAGGCAGGCCTTTCTGGATAATAATTACAACAATCAGGCCAACCGGAACAACGATCAAAAGCGTGGCCAGGAAGAGAAAAAAGAAGGCTATTTTTTGCGACCTTTGCGTATTACGCATTAACGCCTCTTATGCAAAAACAGGTCCGCGGTGACATTGATGATAAAACTTATGATGAATAAGACTATGCCGATGGCAAACAAGGCAAAATAATGTTCGCTGCCTACCACGGCCTCCCCCATCTCCGCGGCAATGGTCGCAGTCAAGGTGCGCACCGACACAAGGATACTGTGCGGGATGACCGCGGCATTACCGGTGATCATCATCACCGCCATGGTTTCTCCGATCACCCTGCCTATACCCAGCATTATGGCGGCAACTATACCTGAAGAAGCAGCCGGGAGCAAAACCCGGTAAATAGTCTGCCAGTGGGTTGCTCCTAATGCGAATGCCCCCTCCTTATAGCTTTTTGGCACAGAGTAAAGCGCATCCTCAGCAATTGAAACTATCGTGGGCATGGCCATAAAAGCCAGGATTATTGAGCCGGATAAGGCGGTCAGGCCTGTGGGCAAATGAAAGGTAGTTTTTACCCAGGGTACTAAAGTAACCATACCGATAAACCCGAGGACTACGCTGGGAATAGCAGCTAACAGTTCTATCCCGGCTTTAAGGACCTCTTTGATCTTTAAGGGCGCGATCTCGGCGATATAAACCGCGCAGGCGACACCTATTGGGATGGAGATGACTGCCGCGCCCAGGGTTACCAGGAGTGAGCCGAATATCAACGGCAATATACCTAATTGCGCGGGCTCGGAGATAGGATACCAGTTCCTGCCAAGAAGAAAATCAAGAGGCCGCACACTTTTAAATACCGCCAGCCCCTCCTTAGTAAGGAATAAAAAGATTAAAATGACAAAAAATATGGAGGCTAATCCGCAAATAAGAATCAACCTCTCTACAAAGAATTCTTTAAGCTTCCTCATCTACCTTTACTTACCTATTTTTTGACCGGCACGAAATCCGTTTTAACCACGATATCCTGGCCTTCTTTGGAAAGGTCATAATCTACGAATTTC
>JAHFFQ010000119.1 GCA_023247875.1 Candidatus Omnitrophota bacterium
CCAATTCATCGTTTAATTTTGCCGAACGCTCTAAGAGGCGCGAATGCAGATAAAATATATCCCCGGGATATGCCTCCCTTCCGGGGGGGCGCCTTAAAAGCAAAGAGAGCTGCCGGTAGGCCTGCGCGTGTTTTGAAAGATCATCATAAATTACCAATACATGTTTTCCCGCGTGCATGAATTCTTCAGCCATGGCTGTGGCAGCATAAGGAGCAAGATACTGCAGGCTTGCCGAAGTGCGGCTTGAGGCGCTGACAATGGTAGTATAATCCATTGCCCCGTATTTCTTAAGCACCTCATTTACCGCCACAATGCTGGATAATTTCTGGCCGATAGCGCAGTAAATACAGTAAACGCCCTTGCCCTTCTGATTGATGATCGTATCAATGGCAATAGCGGTCTTTCCTGTCTGGCGGTCACCAATGATCAGCTCGCGCTGGCCCCGGCCGATAGGGGTCATGGCATCAATGGCTTTTATCCCGGTCTCCAGCGGCTCTTTTACCGGCTGCCTCTCTACCACGTTAGGGGCACCGGATTCCAGGGGCCTTGACTTCTGCGTATCGATCTTGCCTTTGCCGTCAATCGGCCGTCCCAGGGTATTCACCACCCTGCCGACAAGGGCCTCACCCACGGGGACCTGCACGATCTTTCCGGTGCGCTTGACGATATCCCCTTCGCGGATAGTTTTATCCGGGTTATCCGTTCCAAAAATCACTACCCCTACCGAGTCCTCCTCCAGGTTTAAAACCAGTCCCATGATATTATCGGAGAACTCTACCAACTCACCCATCATCACATCATCCAGGCCATAGACGCGGGCGATAGTATCCCCCACCTGGATGACCGTGCCTATAGACTCGGTGCGCAGGCGGGTCTTGTATTTTTCCAGCTCCTTCTTGATTATCGAGGTAACTTCTTCCGGCTTTAGAACCATATTATTCCATCCTTAGCGTAATAAGCTTATCTTTTAACTCAACAAGGCGCTTCTTTACCGATCCGTCAATAATAGTATTGCCGATGGTCACCTGTACCCCGCCTAATAAACTACCGTCCAGATCTATATAAAACCTCAAATCCCGCTTAAACCTCTTTTTTAAAACAGCCTCTATCCTTTTTATCAGCTCCAATTCCAGAGGGAAAGCGGTCTTAAGCAGTACATCCACCTGGCCGTGATGGCTGTATTTCCCGCGCAGGTACTCCGCCACATCCAGGAAGATCTCAAAACGCTTTTTCTCCAAGAGAAGCTTCAGGAAATCGCGGATCTCATCCGAGATGCCATCCCTGATCACCCTGTCAATGATCGCGCACTTTTCCGTATAAGCGATCTCGGGATTATCCAGCAGCTCTCCAAATCCCGGGTTATCGCGGATAATATTCTTTACGATCACCACGTCCTCTAAAGCTTTGTCCAATCCGCAATTTTGCCGGGCAAAACTTAAGAATGCCTCAGCGTACCTGCTTACAACCACCTCATTCTTTATCATTCCACGTTCTCGATCTCTTTGATAAAATCTTCCACGATTTTACGGTCCCCGTCTTCGGTAAGCTTCTCCTGGATCACGTTCCTGGCCGCGTCCAGGGCGATATCCACGATCTTATCCTTTAGCTGCTCCTGAGAGCGGGAAACCTCATACTCTACCTGTTTGCGCGCTTCGGTAATGATGTCCTGGGCTTCCTCGCGGGCTGACTTACGTATTTCTTCGGTTATCTTCCTGCCCTGCTGAACAGCCTCCTGGATCCTAGAGTCAGCCTCCTCCTGGATCGAAGCCAACCTGGACTCATAATCCGCCTTCATCCCGGCGACCTTGAGCTCGGCATCTTCTATCTTCTCAAATTCAGCGCGGATCTTCTCCCTGCGCTGGTCTAAGAGGCCGAGTATCTTCTTCCAGGCAAAATGCCGCATCAAGAACAAAAGCAGGAAAAAGCTTAAAATTTGCGCGATGATCTCGCTTGCGCTAAGCATCTTCAGAAGTTCCACGCTAATCTCTCTCCTTGGCTTTATTTACCGGCATACATAAAAGCAAAAACCAGGACGTAAATGGTAATTGCCTCGATAAAGGCGCAACCGATGATCAAGCTCATCATGATCTTATTATTGGCCTCCGGCTGCCTGCTGATCGCCCCCATAGCGGAAGCAACCGCAATACCTAAACCGATTGCCGAACCAAATGCCGCCATACCTAAAGCGATGGCGACCCCCAAATCCATTGCTGCTTTAAAATCCATCTTATCCTCCTTGCCCATAAGGGCACACTGCGCTGCGTAGCGCACACCGGCGCAGTTCAAATAAGCGCCGGGTGCCTTAGCGCGGAATGTTACTCTATTACTTCTTCTTCATGGCTTAAAACAAGTGCGAAATAAATAGTGGTCAACAGGCAGAAAACCGCGGCCTGGACAACTGCCGTTAATACCGCCATACACATGTTAAAAAATAAAAGCGGCAGCCCTTTAATGCCAAAACCAACAAGCAGTCCGATCAGGACTTCATCCCCCCAGATATTGCCGCGCAGACGCAAAGATAAACTTAGCGGACGGATGAGCTCGGTGATAATGTGCAAAAAGAACATGAACAAGGGCATAATAACCGTAAAGGCCAATACCCCGCGTGGCTTACCGGCCAAGTGATCCATATATCCCAAAAAACCCATTTCCTTTATCGCGGTATACTGCACATAAAAAAACACGCATAGCGACAAAGCCATAGTCGTTGACCAGCTGGCGGTTGAGGCTTTTATAAACGGGACAAGGCCGGAAAGATTCATAAAAAGGATATAGATAAAGAGCGTGCCGATAAAAGAAGTATACCTCCCGCCCTTAGGCCCCATGATCCCGCGGACAAAATCATCAAGGCCCCCGGCAAGGAGCTCGAAAACTCCCTGCAGGCGTCCCGGTATCAGGCTTTTTCTCCTGCAGGCAAAATAAGCCAGGAGCCCCAACGCCAGAACAATGAGCAAAGAGTAAGTGATATGCTCCCAAAGATAGATAAATTTAAAGAATGGGTTCCCGGGAAACCTCTGCGCGAGAATAGAAAGAATGTCCGCTATCTCCGGTGTTGCGGTATTCTGGCTCATTTCTTATTCATCCTGGCTACTGCCTTTAATATCCTGACCGTCTCCATTACCCCGGCCGCGAAACCAAAAACAACACCCAATAACACCACATGAGAAGATAAATTGAACTTTTTCTGCATGAAATCACCCGCAAAATAACCCGAAAGCGGGCCTGCCGCCAATATGAACGGGATAAAAGTAATAAAACCCACGGTTTTTATCCCTTTATAAAGATCATCCTTGCGCATAATCCGTCTACAAAAAAAATTGACGTCTTCTATCCACTATTGGATTTAGGACGTCTCTGTTTTATTTACTTAATGCCAACTTCTTCGTAAGCAAATAATATAGTACCAGAAACTCCCGGGATTGTCAACTACTCTTTATCTACTCTGTTTTGGTGGCGATATTCAGGTTTTTTATGCCCAACTCATTGAAAATATCCAAAAGGCTGACTATATCCTTGAACCTGACCATCTTATCCGAATATAAGATCACCTCCAACTCAGGGCTATCCTGATGCATCCTGGCGACATCCGCCTTAAGCGTTTTTCTTGAGGTTAACTTATTATCCAGATAGATCAACCCTTCGCTGGTAACCATGATATTGATCTGCCTGGCCTCCTTCATCGGCTTGCCGGTTGAAGACCCGGGGAGATTGACCTGGATATTCGACTGCAAGACCAAAGGTGTAGTGACCATAAATATAGCCATGAGTACCAGGATTATATCCGTGAAGGGAGCGGTATTTATCTCGGTAAAAGGTTTTTGCCTTCTGGCGGGATGTATCATTTCTTTATCGCAGTGATCAGATCCATGGTTTCGGAGGCAGCCAGCTCCATATCCTTGATAAAATCATCTATCTTTTTCATGCAGTAATTATAGGTAGCCACCGCCGGCACCGCGATGGTAAGCCCGGCGGCAGTAGTAGATAAAGCCTCGGATATACCGCCGATGATCACGCTTATCCCGCCTGAACCGCTGATGGATACGTCATGGAAGGCCCTGAGAATCCCCAATATCGTTCCCAGAAGCCCGATGTAAACCGCTACACTTCCGATCGTCCCGATTATGGAGGTAAAACGCTCAAGTATGACGGTTTCGATGATGATCTGGCGCTCCATATTGTTAGAGATCTCTTTTTCGCCGCAATCAAAAAAACTTAAGCCTGCGTAAACTACCTGGGCAAAGGGGGCGTTAGCATCCTTGCATGTCTTTATCGCCGTATTTACCCCCCCTTTTTTAAGCTCCTGCCGGATCTTTAGCATCAGCTCCTTGCGTTTTAACCTGGATTTTCTGCGGTAGAAGATGAACCTTTCCAAAATAATGGCCACGGAGAATACCGACAAAACCAGAAGTATCACCATGGTAACCCCGCCGATCTTGATCAAATGCCATATATTCATAATTGATTCCTTTCGATAAGGCCCGGAAACCGGGTCGAGTTACATTTTACAACAATTTTTGAAAAATGTCTTGGTTTTTTTATAACCGGGGAAGGGTTGAGCTGCTCATAAGGTATTTGTCTATATGATAAGCGGCCCTGCGGCCTTCGGAGATCGCCCAAACAATCAGGGACTGACCCCGGCGCATATCTCCGGCGGAAAACACGCCTTTTACCGAAGTCATAAAGTTTTCATCGGTCCTGACGT
>JAHFFQ010000120.1 GCA_023247875.1 Candidatus Omnitrophota bacterium
AAAGAAATATGATATCCCGCTGATGCGCGGTTTAAGCATATAGAATTCGCCTTTCAATTCCAGGTTATCTTTTATCCTGCCAAAGTTCTTTTCTTTTTCTATTTCCCTTCCGAGAAGATACGCCGGAAGAGCCTGGATATCCAGGTTATCGACCAGCTTCTGGCTGGCGGGATCCGGGAAATAAAGACGCTCCGGGGCTATTCCGGGAAACTCTCTTTTCAGGAAGCCCAAAGCCGGCTCCGCCTGGCAGACAACGCAGTCCTTGGCGTTGATGATCAGCAAGCTGACCTTATTCGGCTTGGTAAACAGGCAGCTGGATTTCAATTCGCCGGGATTCCGGCAACTTCCCACCATGCCTTCTTTCTTGCAATTGGCATCAGAATAACAAGCCGGCAGAATGGCTTTTATTGCAGGGTCATCGCTGATCTTATCCGATAAACGCTCCTCTTCAATTCTGCAATTTAAAAGCCTGCCATCTTTAACCTCCAGAATCAATTTGCCGAGCTTCCGTCCTTGCCAGACGGGACGCACGATAAATGTGGAATCAACTTTAGCCCGAGTCTCTCCACGTGCGGGATTATACCCTGTAAAAAGTATGTCAATATCTTTGACCTGGGAAATTAATTTCAGGTCCTCCTGCTCACCCATGGTGCTTAAAACCACCACCACCTCTACTCCCTGTTTTCTAAGCTTAGCGACAAGCTCTCCTATTGCTGCCGGCGGCTTAACCTTTAGCCCTTCCGATTTCTGGCCGGCCTCTAAGCCGGTTAAGCCGATGATCCCTATTTTTACCCCGCCTGATTCCTTGATCACATATGGGAGCACCTTATCCGAATCCAAATTAGCGCTCAAGAAAGCGGGATTGCTTTTCCTGGCGTTCTTCAAAAAGAAATCCTTCCCGAAGTTAAACTCATCGGGCCCGATGCTGACAGCATCATAGCGCATAAGCTCCATAGCCTTGAGATTAACCTGCGAACGCTGCATATCAAGCTTGGCATTCTGGGTATATTCATCCATGACCCCGCCGGCAGTAAAGTTGCCGCAACCCAAAAGCAAGAGGCCCGGATGCTTTTTCCTCAGCTCTTTTATCAGCGTAGAGCGCCGAGCTATCCCGCCATCGGTCTCTATAGGGCAGCTGCAGGGATAAAGCATAGCGTGGGTTTGGCCGGTGTAAAGAATAACCGCTTCTTTAGCGTAGAGGTTGCTTAAAGTTAAGGCGAAAAAACCAAGGGATAGGATCAACTTTTTCATGTTCTGATCACCTTTACGGTTAAAATGTTCTCTAATTTCTTTATTTTCTCCTGGACATCCGCGCTGACCTGGCTGTCGACGTTTAAGACGCTGATCGCCTTGCCTGCCGGCTTATCCCTGCCAAAGGTCATCGCGGCGATATTTATCCCCTGCTGGCCCATAAGCGTTCCCAGGCTTCCGATCAGGCCAGGCTTATCCCAGTTACGGATAAAAACCATCTCGCCGATGGGATAAAGTTCCAGGTAATAATCGTCTATTTTTACGATACGCGGCTGCTTGTTGCTGGAAAGGGTCCCGCAGAGGGACTTAACCTCTTTATCCGTCTTGATCTCCAATTGAATGAGATTGACGAATTCACCCTCTTGAGCGGATTTTGACTCCCGCAGTTTTATCCCTCTCTCCTTGAGCAAAGAAACGGCGTTCACAAAATTCACCGTCTCTTTTAATATAGGGGAAAGCACCCCTTTTGCCAGGGCCATGGTAACCGGGCTCAAATCATGGGCGGTTATCTCTCCGCTGTAATTTATATTCAACTCCTGGAACCTCCCCTCAACCAGCTGGGCGGCAAACATCCCCAGCTTCTCCGCCAGGTTAACATAAGGATTGAGTATCTTACAAACCTCCGCCTCTAAACAGGGATAATTGGCCGCGTTACGGATCCCCCGGCCAAGCAGGGCATCACGCACAATCTCAGCCACCTCAACCGCCACATTGACCTGGGCCTCCTCGGTAGAAGCGCCTAAATGCGGAGTAATGACCACATTATCCAGCTTCAGAAGCTCATTGTCGGCTGAGAGCGGCTCACTCTCAAAAACATCCATAGCTGCCCCGGCGACCTTGCCGTCTTTAAGGGCTTTAACCAGGGCCGGCTCATCAATGATCCCGCCGCGGGCGCAATTGATCACGCGAACGCCTTTTTTCATCAAAGAAAACTCTTTATCCGAGATCATATGCCGGGTTTCATCGGTAAGCGGGGTATGCACGGTAATATAATCTGATTCCCGGAGAACCTTGGTTAATTCCGCTATTTCAACCCCTATGCTCTCGGCAACAGGCGCGGATAAGAACGGGTCATATGCCAGGATCTTCATCCCGAATGATAATGCCCGCTTGGCTACTTCAGAGCCGATCCTTCCAAAACCCACCACGCCCAGGATTTTGCCGTAAAGCTCAACCCCCATGAACTTGGAGCGCTTCCACTCCCCTTTCTTCGTCGAGGAATTCGCCTGCGGTATATTCCTGGAAAGGGCAAGGATCATGCTGAAGGTATGCTCGGCGGTAGAGATGGTATTTCCCGCCGGAGTATTCATCACGATGATCCCTTTTTGGGTGGCTGCCTCAAGGTCCACATTATCCAGGCCTACTCCGGCGCGGCCGATGAATTTAAGTTTTTTTGCCGCTTCAATCACTTCTTTGGTGACTTTAGTGGCGCTGCGCACAACCAAAGCATCATAATCCTTGATTATCTCTTTTAAGGCATCGGGTTTTAAGTCCGTCTTTACATCCACAGTAAGCTCTTTAGATTCCTGAAATACCTTCAGCCCTTCACCGGATAAAGCGTCGCTGACTAAGACTTTGATCATTTTAAGAAAACCTCCTCCGCGGCCTTAATGCCCGCGCCTAAAGTAATTTTATATCCCATCTGCGCCAACACCTTCTCCAGGCAGGATAAACCGGTAATGATATCAAACTCCGCGATAAACCCCATATGCGCGATGCGAAAGACCTTGCCCTTTAATTCAGCCTGGCCTCCGGCAATAGTCACCCCATAGGTATCGCGCATGCTCTTCACCAGTTTTTCGCCGTCAATACCGCCAGGAACCTTTACCGCCGTAACCGCATCCGATGCCGCCGTAGGCGCGAACAACTCAAGGCCCAGGGCTTGCACCGCTGCGCGCACAGCATCGGCCATTTTCCTATGCCTGGAAAAAATATTCTCCAGGCCATCCTGCTGCATCATTTTTAAAGCTTCATTTAAGGCGATGATCAAAGTGATCGAAGATGTGAACGGGGTATCATTCTGCTCCAGCGCCTTCCTGGCCTTCCTTAAATCCAGGTAATAACGCGGAGATTTAGAGGCCTCTACCAATTTCCAGGCCTTAGGGCTTAAGGAAATAAAACCTAATCCCGGCGGCAGCATCAGGCCTTTCTGTGAACCAGAGACCACCACATCAACCCCCCAGGCATCGGTCTTTAAGTCGATAGCTCCTAAGCCGCTGATAGCATCAACCACTAAAACCGCGGGGCTTGCCTTGGTTATTCCGGCGATCTTCTCAATGTCATTATCCACCCCCGTAGAAGTTTCGCAAAGAGTGGCAAATACCGCTTTTATCTTGGGGTTTGCTTTTAACCTTTTGTTTATCTCCTGCGGGTCAACTGCCTTTCCCCACTCCACATCAATGATCTCACAGTTGATCCCATATGCCTTGGCAATCTCCGTCCATCTTTCCCCGAATTTTCCGCCCTGCACGACGAGTGCTGTATCCCCCGAGGAAAGCAGGTTTATTACCGCTGCCTCCATTGCCCCGGTGCCGGATGAGGAAATTATAAAGACATCATTTGAAGTTTGAAACACTGTTTTTAGGCCAAGGCTGGCCTCTTTCAGGATCGCCTGGAACTGCGGGGTGCGGTGATGAATGATAGGCCTGGCCATTGATTCCAAGACTTGTGGAGGCAATGGGGTGGGCCCGGGGGTAAGTAAATAATTCTTTTTCATTACTCTTTCTCCTTGCGCAGAAAGCGCACACCGGCCACGAGGCGGCACTGGCCCAATTCCTATAAGGGCCGGGTGCCTAACAGCGCCGGGTGTCGTTCTGGCTGTTTATGTTCCTATTTCTTTTTTGCTTCCGGCAGGATGACTTCATCAACCAAACCGTAATCTTTAGCTTCCTGGGCGGACATGAAATAATCCCGGTCCGTATCCTTCTGCAGCTTCTCCAAAGGCTTGCCTGTGTGGCGGGCCAGGATCTCATTGATCCGGTCGCGCATCTTTAAGATCTCCTGGGCATGGCGGGAGATATCCTCCGCCGCTCCCTGCACCCCGCCCCAGGGCTGATGGATCATGATCCGCGAATTAGGCAATGCCTGGCGTTTTCCTTTGCTACCGGCGCAGAGTAATAAAGCGCCCATGCTGGATGCTTGTCCCACGCAATAGGTGGCCACATCGCACTTCAAAAACTGCATGGTGTCATAAATAGCCAGGCCCGCGGTAACCGAACCGCCGGGCGAGTTGATATAAACATTGATATCTTTGTCCTTATCCTCCATCTGTAGGAATAACATCTGGGCGATCACCAGGTTGGCCACATAATCATCGATGGGAGTGCCGATAAATACGATCCGGTCCTTTAACAGGCGGGAATAGATATCATAGGCGCGCTCATAGCCTCTGGCAGTCTGCTCGATCACCATAGGAACCAATGTCTGACATTTAGTTT
>JAHFFQ010000010.1 GCA_023247875.1 Candidatus Omnitrophota bacterium
CCGATTATCTGACCATAGTAAAGATCGCGGATATGGGAAAACAGGGGGTGCCTGATTCGGTGATCATAAGCGAGATCCAGAGGACGCATTCGGTGTATCAGCTTAATTCCGAGATCATCACTTATCTGCGGCAGAATAAGGTAAGCAACAAAGTAATTGATTATATGCTTCAGACAGGCAAATAAGACTTACCTTATCCAGTCGAACTATAGGTAAGGTGAATTTAGCGCCCCTAAATATATCTTGATTTCGGGGATATTTTTAGTATAATTAAGAACGGTAAAATGAGTTAGGGGAGGCCGTAATAGCGGCCTGAGAGTTCTGCCGTTTTAGCAGATTACCCTTTTAACCTGATCTGGGTAATGCCAGCGTAGGGAAAGCGAGTAACAGACAACCCTTATGCGTACGGCATGAGGGTTTTTTAATGAGGAAAGGAGAGGGAGAAATGAAATTAGATGAGATCAAGATTTCCAAGGCGATCATCCAGTCCTACAATAATAAGCTGATTGACGCGCTGGATGTTGATGTGGCGATCGTCGGCGCCGGCCCCGCCGGCATGGTCTGCGGTTATTATTTGGCGAAAGCAGGCAAGAAGGTAGTGCTTTTTGAAAGAAAGCTTTCAGTCGGCGGCGGGATGTGGGGCGGGGGCATCATGTTCAATGAGATCGTGGTCCAGGATAAGGCCAAAAGGCTGCTTGATGAGTTCGGCATTAAAAGCAGGTGCTATGAGAAGGGTTACTACCTGGCGGATTCCATTGAATCGGTTTCAACCATTTGTTCTAAGGCGGTTAAAGCGGGACTAAAGATATTTAATCTTATAAGCGCCGAAGATGTGATGGTGCGCAATAAACGGGTGGTGGGCCTGGTATTGAACTGGAGCGCGGTGGAAATAGCCCGGCTCCACGTTGACCCGGTGACCATGCGCGCTAAATTCGTGGTGGATTCTACCGGTCATCCGGCGGAGGTAGCCCGTATCATTGAAAGAAAATCCGGTATCCGGCTCAATACCAAAACCGGCAAGACCATGGGTGAACAATCCATGTGGGCGGATGTGGGAGAAGAGACTATCGTGAAGAATTCAAAAGAAGTGTGTGCCGGTTTATATGCCTGCGGTATGTGCGCCAATGCCGTATTCGGCGGCCCGCGCATGGGCCCGGTATTTGGCGGGATGCTCTTAGCCGGAGAGAAAGTCGCCAAAGACCTGATCAAAAAACTGTAGAGCCATATTTTCATTGATTTAATCCATTGGGAGGGATATAATTATATAAAAGGAAAATAAATGCCGGTGACTTTTTTAGATCTGTAAACCAGGTTTTCTGCGGCCTAACCTGCGGGAACCTGGTTTTTATTTTTAAGAGAAGATGGATAAAAAATTAGATCCCAGCGAGAATCAGTTAAGCAAGGTGCTTGCGAGTATCCGCGAAGGGGTTACTTTTAGCGACCAGTCAGGGCATTTCTATGTTTATAATTCGGCAATGGAGGAGATCACCGGTTATTCCATGGAGGAGGCAAACGCCTCTTCGGATTTTATCAGCCTGCTTTATCCGGACCCCAAAGACCGCAAGGTCGCCTTAAAGGGGATAGATGAACTTTTGAAAAAAAAGACAAGCCGGGAGATAGAAACGGTCATCGCCACAAAAAACGGGCAATTTAAGAATGTCCTTGTTTCATCATCTTTGATCCATTACGCGGGCCGCGATCTATTCTTAAGCGTTTACCATGATATCACCAGGCGCAGATTGGTAGAGAATCAGTTGATGGATAACGAATGGAAGGTGCGCGCCATATTTGATGAGACCTACCAGTTTATCGGCCTGATGAAGATCGATGGGACATTGATCGAGGCAAACAGGTCGGCATTGGAATTCAGCGGTATTCAGGCATCCAGCGTTTTGGGCAAGCTCTTTTGGGAGACCCCTTGGTGGAGGCATTCCGCGCAGCTGCAGGAGAAGGTCCGCCAGGCAGTAAAGAGCGCCGCAAACGGGGAATTTGTCCGTTTTGAAGCGACCCATCTTGACAAAGACGGAAGCCTGCATTACGTAGATTTCTCGCTTAAGCCGGTTAAGGATAAATCCGGTAAGGTTGTTTACTTGATCCCCGAAGGCCGGGATATCACCGAGCGCAAGCAGATAGAGAAGAACCTGGAAGATGCCTATGCCAAACTGAAGGAAACTCAAGGGCAGCTCATCCAGGCCGAGAAGATGGATGCTATCGGGAGGCTGGCCAGCGGGGTAGCGCATGAAGTAAAAAATCCTTTGGAGATACTCCTGCAGGGGGTTAACTATTTAGAGGAGAAGATCCGGCCGGAAGAGAAGAAAATGTTTGAGATCGTCCAGATGATGAAGAATAACATCAAAAGGGCGGATAAGATCGTGCGCTCGGTGCTGGAATTTTCCAGGTCAGGGGAGTTGAGTTTAAAAACCGAAGATATAAACAGCGCGTTGGAGAGCGCTTTGGATTTGGTGCGCTACAAGGTAAATGTTTCAAATATAGAAATAAAGAGGGAGTTGTCCGCCGGCCTTCCCGGGATCCTGATTGACAAAAATAAGATAGAGCAGGTATTTGTAAACCTGCTTTTGAATGCCCTTGAGAGCATGCCTGAAGGCGGGAAGCTTTTTTTGCGTTCATATGGGTTATGGTTAAAAGGGGCCGGTGGTGCTGCCGGTATAAGGTTGACGGATTATGCCGGCCTTAAGAATGACGCGATCGCGGTAGAGATAGAGGATACGGGCTGCGGAATCCCGGAGGAGAACAAGAAAAAACTATTTGAGCCGTTTTTTACGACCAAAAGGCCGAAGGAGGGCACGGGCCTGGGCCTTTCGGTGAGTAAGAATATAATCGAGATGCATAAAGGGGTCATAGATATAGAGAGCAAAGCCGGCAGAGGCACCAAGGCAAAGGTTTTCCTAAGGATCGCCTAAGGAGGAGAGTTATGGCAAAGAAAAAGGTTATGGTTGTTGACGATGAGCAGGATTTCCTTAGCATAGTAAAAACCAACCTGGAGGAAACAAATAACTATGAGGTGAAGACCCTTGCAAGCGCCAATAATCTCATCTCCGAGGTATATGCTTTTGAGCCCGATGTAATCCTGCTTGATGTGCTTATGCCCGGGGTAGGAGGGGTAGAGGCCTGCGCGATATTGAATAATGATCCTATCGGCAAACTTACGCCTATTATAATAGTTTCGGCCCTCTTCAAGGACCAGGATAAATACTGCGCGTATAAGGAAGGGATCAATGATTACCTGGTCAAACCCGTCGGAAAGAATGACCTTATCGCCGCGATAGAAAAAGCCATAGGGCATCAGCACTAAACCTCCGGCCAACCCGCTTAATATTTTACATAATTATGAATATAGAAATTTACCCGGGATCCGGCCCGCTTAAGTTAGAGGATAGGGAAGAATTTTCCCGCGCATTGAGCGCTAATCCTCCTTTGACAAGCGAGCTTACCTTTACCAATCTTTACTGCTGGAGGCAGGCGTATAATTTTCAGGTTGCAAAGCTGGATAACCTGCTCATCGTTTCCTCCGGGAAGGATCCAGCAAAGAGATTCCTTAGCCCTATCGGCAAGGGTGATATAAAGAGCGCCGTAATTAAAATATTAGGGGAGACAAAAGGCGCCTTTATCCGCATAGGGGAGGAAGTTTCCGGACTATTCAAGGATGAGCCGGGCATACGCATAGATTATGACCGTGACAACTCGGATTATCTATACTCGGCTGCGGATCTGATAGAGCTGGCCGGAAGGAAATATGACGGTAAACGTAATCTGATCAGGAGATTCAAGTCAGAGCGTGAATATGAGTATTTAATCCTTGATGCTTCAAATATCGCAGAATGCCTGGAATTTGAAGAGACATGGTGCACGATCAAGGATTGCGATGGTGTCCAGGGGCTGGCTAACGAAAAGCAGGCGATAAGAGAGATGGTTAGTAACTTTGCTTTTTTTAATCTGCTTGCCGGGGCAATCAGGGTAGATGGAAAGATCCGCGCCGTGGCGCTCGCCGAGAAGCTTAACCCCGATACCCTTGTCATGCACGTACTCAAGGCGGATCCGGATATGCCGGGATTATACCAGGTGATGTTCAATGAATTCCTCCTGCGCCAGGAGAGGGGCTTTGATTATGTTAATCTGGAGCAGGACCTGGGGATAGAAGGATTGCGCCGGTCAAAAGAGTCATACCATTATATCAAACTGATAAATAAATATACTTTGCGTTTAAGGGAAAGCTAAAATGAAGTTAAGGCATATATTGAAAGACGGCAAACTGTTTAGAGAAAGCTGGTCGGTCAGCTGGCCGATGACCCTGATCATGTTTTTTATCTTCCTCATCGGGTTTTCCGACGTCTATGTGGCGGGGATATTCGGCAAGGAGATACAGGCGGCTTACGGCCTGGCCAGCCAGATATATTTCATTTTCAGCATTATCGTTTTTGCCCTGACCATCGGCACGGTCTCGGTTTTATCCCGCCTGTTTACTTCAAAGAAAAAGGAGGAGTTTAATCAGGCGCTTGAATCCTCCCTGATCCTGACTTTCTTATGCGGGGCGATATTCAGCCTGCTGGGTTTTGTCTTCTCCGGCCAGATCATCCGCTCCCTGGGGGTTCCGCAGGAATTAAAAGGGTTTGCCGTTGCCTTTATGCGCATTTACTCAAGCGGCCTGCTTTTTAACTATCTGCTCATTAACACAAACGGCATATTGCGCGCCTGTAAGATGATCCGCAATTCCCTCTGGACCATGTTCGTGGTCGCGCTGTTAAATATCGCGCTTAATTTTGTTTTGGCTTTATACACCCCCCTTGGATTTAAGGGGATCGCCGTGGCTACCGTTATAAGCACAGGGATAGGCTGCCTGATGAACGCTTTGTTCATGCGCAGGCTTATGGATGGGTTAGCTAAGTTCTCGTTAAGCGCGGCGATAAAGATCCTGCATATAGGCTGGCCTGCCGGATTGCTGCAGGTATTTTGGCAGTTGGCAGCCCTTGCGCTTTACCTTATATTAAGCCGGCTCCCCCTGCATAATATTGAGATACTGGCTGCCTTTACCAACGGTTTAAAGGTGGAGTCGGCGATATTCCTGCCTGCCTTTGCTTTTAATATGGCGGCTGCCGTCCTGGCGGGTAATTTCCTGGGGGCAAAGAGGAGCGAGGAGGCATACAATTCCGGGATGGTTACCGCCGTATTAGGAGTGGTTATTGTTACCATATTATCCCTTTTTGCGATGATCTTTGCCCGGCCGATCGCTTCACTTTTGTCTAATAATTCCGTAGTAGTCAATGAGTGCGTAAGATATATCCGTATCAGCCTTATTTTTGAGCCGCTGATGGCCTGGGGAATAATTTTAGGCGGAGCTTTAAACGGCGCCGGAGATACAAGAGGGGTGACCTGGATAGTGGCGCTCTCCGTATGGCTGGTACGCCTGCCTTTAAGTTATTTTTTAGGCCTATATCTCGGGTTCGGGGCTCTGGCGGTCTGGTGGTCAATGAATGCTTCCATAATCGTGCAGTCAATATTTCTTACCCGGCGTTATCTCAAGCGCCAATGGATAAGGCACGCGGAGGCGCTGGTTATTTGAAACGGATATGCTATAATTAATCAAACAGGAGGCAAGGCAATGGGTTTATTATCGTTATTGTTCAGTAATCCGGGGTTATTCCTTATATTGGCGGTAACGCTTTTGTATTCGGTGATCTTGCATGAGGTCGCGCACGGCTGGGTAGCCCGGCTTTTCGGGGATGATACTGCCTGGCGTGATGGAAGATTGACCCTTAATCCTGTTTCACATCTTGATCCCATAGGGACCCTTATGCTTTTTCTTGTGGGATTTGGCTGGGCAAAGCCGGTACCGGTCAATTATTACAGTTTAAAGAGGAGCCGTTTCGGCTTCTTTAGCGTTGCCCTGGCAGGATGCGCGACGAATATACTCATCGCCGTGATCGCCCTTATTTTGCTGCAATTCGGAGCGGTGAATGATAATTCCATGCTTTCTACGATCCTGCCGTTGGTAATAAGAGTGAATATTATCCTGGGGGCTTTTAATCTTATCCCCATACCTCCGCTGGACGGATCAAAGATATTGATGAGTTTTCTCCCCTTGAATGCGCAGGAGAGATTAGCCAGGGTTGAGCCTTACGGGTTCTTCATTTTGGTATTTTTGCTTTTTAGCGGCCTCTTGAACCCGGTAATAATTTTTATGCAGAGCTTGATTTATGGTTTTATCGGTTTATTGTTCCACTTTCTTAAATAATCTATGCCGTTCATTTGGAGTCATTAATGCCAAGAGCTAAAATAATTTGCACTTTAGGCCCTGCCTCGGATAGATCCGGGATTTTGCTGAAGATGATGCGTGCGGGCATGGATGTGGTAAGGTTGAATTTTTCCCACGGAAGCCTTGAAGCACATTCAGCCAGGATAAGCCAGGTAAGGGAGCTGAATAAGAAATACCATCGCAGGATAAAGATACTGGGGGACCTGGAGGGGTATCGCATAAGGATAGGCAGGCTAAAAGGAGGTATCCCTGTAACAGTCAGGAAAGGCCAGTTCATTTGGCTGACCCAGGAGGATACTCCGGGCGAAGGAAGCCTGATCCCATTTGATTATAAAGGCTCTTTGAATAAGGTCAGAAGGGGTCAGCAGATCTTTATTGATGACGGCAATATTGCCCTTGTCGGCCAGGGCTGCGAGAAAAATAAACTGAAGGCCAGGGTGGTTATCCCCGGGTTGATCAAAGAGCGCAAAGGTATCAATATGCCCGGGCTTAAGCTTGATTTTAAGGGCCTGACGCTAAAAGACAGGGAGCATATCCGTTTTTGTGTGGAAAATAAGATCGATTATATCGCCCAGTCCTTCGTAAGAGGCAGGGAGGATATTCTGGCGCTCAGGGATTATCTTGACGGTTTCCGGACAAAACCGCAGGTTATCGCCAAGATAGAGAATAGGGAGGGTATTAATAATATTGACGATATAATCAGGGTTTGTGACGGGATCATGATCGCCAGGGGGGATATGGGTATATCCATACCTATATACGAGGTACCCATGGTCCAGAAAGAGATAATTAAGAAATGTAACCACGCCAAGATTTTCGCGATCACCGCCACGCAAATGCTGGAGAGCATGACCGAAAACCATATGCCCACCAGGGCTGAGGTTTCGGATGTAGCCAATGCCATACTGGACGGCTCGGATTACCTGATGCTTTCCGCCGAGACGGCGGTAGGAAGTTACCCCGCCCCTTGCGTGGATATAATGAATAAAATAATCAAGTTCACGGAGAATTCCACAAAAACATTGACAAAATAAGTTATTCCTGTAAACTTTTTATAAATACCGCGGCAAAAGAATTAAAAAAGACAGCGATTTTTTAAAACCCCTGCCTTTTTACAAACGTCTTCCTTTAAAATAAATGCTGAATTTTAACCTCTTGTTTGACCCGCTTTCCTTGTTTTTCCTTTTTGTTATCTTTATTATTTCCCTGCCGTCAGCCATTTACTCCCTGGGATATTTTTCCCCGAAGGCAAATCCCTGCCTGTCCGGTAGGCAGGCTCCTGCGGCGGAAAAAGATAAATATTCCCGGGGTAAGCTAACCCTGCTTTGGTTTCTGTTTGTTGCTTTTGTAGCGTCAATGGCCCTGGTAGTTACTGCGGCTAACCTGCTTATTTTTCTTGCGGCCTGGGAGATCATGTCCCTGATATCCTACTTTCTGGTAGTTTTTGAAACAGGCCAGGAAAAATCCATCCAGGCAGGCCTGATCTACATTGTCATGACCCATATCGGCACGGCTTTTTTAATTGCCGCCTTCCTGCTGATGTATCAACACTGCCATTCTTTTGATATCTTGGTGATAAAGAATGCCTGCCAGGCAATGCCCGCCCAGCTTAAAAACATTATTTTTATTCTACTGCTGGTCGGTTTTGGGACCAAAGCCGGGATCGTGCCTTTACATATCTGGCTGCCATATGCTCATCCGCAGGCGCCCAGCCATATCTCAAGCCTGATGTCAGGGGTGATGATCAAGACCGCCATATACGGGCTGATCCGGTTTGTGATCTTTACTCTCGGGGTAAATTCTTCCTGGTGGGGCATGCTGATCCTGGTATTAGCGGTGATCTCCTGCCTGGTGGGGGTGATCTACGCGCTGATGGAGCATGATATTAAAAGGCTGCTTGCCTATCACAGCGTGGAAAATATAGGAATAATCCTTTTGGGGGTAGGGCTGTCCATGTTCTTCATCGCCAGGAATATGCCTTATTTAGCCATATTCTCATTGATCGCCGGGCTCTACCATTTGGTAAATCACGCCATCTTTAAAGGGCTTTTATTCTTGTGCGCCGGCAGCGTGTACAAAGCCACGGGAACCCGCGATATGGAAAAATTAGGCGGACTGATAAAGAAAATGCCGCAGACCGCCTTTTATTTCTTAATCGGCTCAATGGGGATCTCCGCTTTGCCTCCGCTAAACGGCTTTGTGAGTGAATGGCTGACTTTACAGGCATTCTTTTTGGGGGCTTCAAGCGTAATAGGCGGGGCTAAGCTTTTTTTAGGGATCTGCGCGGGGATGCTGGCTTTAACCGGCGGTTTAGCCGCCGCCTGCTTCGTCAAGGCATTTGGCATAACCTTTCTGGCAGAGCCCAGGAGCCGGCGCGCCGAAGAGGCGAGGGAGGTTTCTTTCTCCATGAAGGCGGGAATGCTGTTCCTTTCCTTTCTGACTGTTATTTTTGGTTTGGCGGCAGGGTGGATCGTCGCTTTATTGGCCAAGGTTGCCTCTGCCTCAACCGGTATTGAGATCGGCAGTATGATATTTTCTTTGAACATTTTTACGCTAAGCCCGCAGACGGCTAAAGGCGTCTATCTTTCCACCCCTTTACTTGCTTTGGTTTTAATCGTGCTGGGGATGGCAGGTTTTGGCGTATACATGCTGTTTGGCAGGAGAAAGCCGGTAATTTATAAGACCTGGGATTGCGGTTACTACAAGCTCTCCAGCCGCAACGAATACACCGCGACCGCTTTTTCAAAGCCGTTCAGGATTGCATTCAGTTTTTTCCTTATGCCCTACCGCAAGACAGAGAAGATCAGGGGATCATTTTATCACGTCAAATCCTTTGTCTATGAGACGCACACCACCCCGGTTTTTAAGAAATATATTTATGCGCCGCTGGTGGCTCTGGTTTTTAAATCCGCCAGGTTCATGAGGCGTATTCAACCCGGCAGTATTCACCTGTATCTAGCTTATATTTTTGCGGCGTTATTGTTATTGATCATATTTATGCAAAAGTTCTAAAATGACAAAAACAGCGTTAACCTTCTTGCAAATAATTTTATTTATCGCCGTGTCTCCGTTTTTAAGCGGCCTGATCACTAAAATAAAGAATAATGTCAGGATGCGTAAAGGCCAGAGTATTTGGCAGCCTTATTTTAACCTGCTCAAGCTGTTTTCAAAACAAGAGGTGGTTTCCGGGACAGCTTCCTGGATATTCAGGGCCGCGCCTTTTATAGCGCTTGCTTCCTGCCTGGCCGCCTCCGCATTAATCCCTGTATTTATTTTCGTAAGCCCCTTGCAGCGCATGGGGGATCTCCTGGCCCTCATATTTATTTTTGCCTTGGGCCGTTTCTTCATGGCGCTTGCCGCCCTTGACACCGGAAGTTCTTTTGGCGGGATGGGCGCCTCAAGGGAGATGTTCATCTCAAGCCTGGCTGAGCCCGGGCTGTGCTTAGCCATATTCGCCATATCCCTGCAATTCGGCTCAACCAGCATCTTAGCATTTAGCGCAAGCCACGCCGTATCCATCTCATCCGTACTTGCGGCAGCTGCCCTTTTTCTCGTAACGCTCGCCGAGACATCGCGTATCCCCGTTGATAATCAGGAAACGCATCTGGAGTTGACCATGGTCCACGAGGCAATGCTCCTGGAGTATTCCGGCAGGTCCCTTGCCTTGATAGAGTTGTCTTCCTATATAAAACAAATGATCCTGTTTTTTCTCATCGCGCAGGTAGTTTTTCCTATCGGCATGCCTGGAGCGGCTTTGGCGCCGATCTCGTTATGGTTTTTGTGGTATTTGGCCAGGATACTCATCATCGCCGTTGTGGTAGCTTTGGTGGAGGTATCGCTGGCAAAGATGCGGCTCTTTAGGGTCGCGGATTTCCTGGGGTTTGCCTTTGTATTGGGGATCATCGCGGTAGTCTGCGCTATGCTGGGGGTTTAATATGCGCCAAATTCTATTATTCGGCATCCTGACTTCAACTTATCTTATGTGTATCGCCAAAAGGATGCCCGCTTTGGTGCGTTCTTTCCGGTACCAGTCTTTTTTTATTTTCCTGATAACCTTAGCCGCCGGATTCAGCGAAAAGCGCATTGATTATTATTTTGTCGCGCTGCTTATCCTGGTTTTGAAGGTTTTTATAATTCCGGCTTTGCTGAATCTGACGGCAAGAAGAATAAATGTGGATGAGAATCTGGGGCTTTTCGTGAATGCCCAGCTTTCGCTGGTGGCGGCGCTGGTACTCTCTTATTGCTCATGGGTCTTTTCCAGGGGACTGGGGTTTGGCCAGTACCATAAATTGCTGGCGATGACGGTGGCATTTGCCGTGATCTTTATCGGAGCATTCCTTATGATATCCCGCATGAAGGCCCTTACCCAGGTAGTGGGCCTTTTGGTAATGGAAAACGGGGTTTTTATTCTCGCCTCATCCGTTTCCGGAGGCATGCCTTTTTTTGTGGAGATCGCCATATTCCTGGACGTATTTGTGAGCGTGATCATTATGGGACTTTTTGTGTTCAGGATAAATAAGCTTTTCACGCATATTGATGTGACCAAGCTCTCGCGCCTGAAAGGATAGCTAAGATGCAAATATTCATTATTCTGGGATTGCCGCTCCTGCTTGCCCCGCTGGGTTATTTGATCGCCAGGCAGAAGATTATCGGAGTAGTTAACGCCATAGGCTATGCACTAGTGTTGTTGGCATCTATACTGCTCCTGAAGGAGAGGGTTTTATCAGGGGAGGGGCGTTCATTCCTTGGTTTTATATACTTAGACGGCTTAAGCGCTTTCTTTATCTTGGTTATCTCGGTCGTAGCTTTGGCCTCCAGCCTTTATTCTATCGGCTATATCAAAAAGGATATGGAGGCAGGGGTGGTCTCCGGAAGAAAAGCCAAGCTTTATTATCTTTTCTTTAATCTATTTTGTTTCTCCATGTTTTTTGTCCCCGCGGTTAATAATTTAGGCCTGATGTGGGTTGCTATTGAAATGACTACCCTGATCTCCGCCTTTCTCGTGGGATTTTACAACACCAAGGGTTCGGTAGAAGCCGCCTGGAAATACATCATTATCTGTTCGGCGGGGATCATCCTGGCGCTTTTGGGCACCATTCTTTTTTCCTCCGCATTTTCAATTTCCGGATTGAGCAGGAGCTTAAATTGGTCGGATATGGCAAGTGTTGCGCATATCCTGGATAAGAATATCCTGAAGATCGCTTTTATTTTTATTTTGGTGGGTTATGGCACCAAGGCAGGGCTTGCCCCGATGCACACCTGGCTGCCTGACGCACATAGCCAGGCCCCGGCGCCGATAAGTGCTTTGCTTTCCGGGGTCTTGTTAGAGACCGCTCTCTATGCCATATTAAGGTTCGGCATTATCGTGATCAAGGGCGTGGGTTTCGCTTATTTCGGAAATCTTATGCTCCTGTTGGGATTGGTTTCCCTGGTGATATCAAGCGCTTTTATCCTGGTGCAGAAAGATTTAAAGCGGCTGCTTGCCTACAGCAGTATTGAGCATATGGGCATAATCGCCATCGGTTTTGGTTTAGGCACTCCTTTGGCTGTCTGCGGGGCGCTCCTGCATGTCTTTAATCACGCCCTGGCTAAGTCACTTATGTTCTTCGGGGCCGGAGATATCGTCAGCGCTTACAAAAAGCATAATATGAATGCCATCAGGGGCGTAGTTAAAGCATTGCCCTTTGCGGGGATCATGCTTCTTTTAGGGGTGTTCGCGCTTGGGGGCCTGCCGCCCTTTTGCATATTCATAAGCGAGATGATGATCATCATTGCCGCTTTCGCCAATGGTTCTTATTTAACGGCAGCTTTAATGCTCCTATTCCTGGCAGTTATTTTCGGCGCCTTCATTTATCATTTCGGGAAAATGCTCTTTGGCAATCTGCCCAAAGGGATGCTTCCTCCAGGCGAACCGTTAAGTTCTAAACTTGCGTTTTTATTTTTATTTTTCCCGATTTTAACCTTAGGGATCGGGCTCTTATTTATAAAAAAGGATTTATTATGGATCGCGCAGGGCTTATTTCAGTTATAAAAAGTAAATTGCCGGATTTTAACCCTATTTCTGCCGCGCAGGGATTTCCGGATGAGTTCTCCATTAAGGTAAGCCCGGAGGCCTTCAAGGATACTTGCCTTGTTTTGCACAAACACCTTGGTTCACCCGTGATGATGCTTTTTGCGCTTGACCAGCGTAAAGAAACGGGCAATTTTGTGATCAATGCCGTGTTCGCGGATTTCAGGGAGAGCCGGTGGGTCATTGTGAGTATGGATATCCGGCAGGAAAACCCATGTTTTGAAACGTTGGCAAAAAGCATGCATTCAGCCCTGCTTTTTGAAAGAGAGATCTGGGAGATGTTCGGTATTGAGCCGAAAGGCAGCCCTGACCTAAGGCGGTTGAATCTGCATGATGAGGTTTGGCCGCGGGGAAATTATCCTCTGCGCAAAGATTTTCAGAAAATGGCTGCCGGAAATACGGGTGAATATAATTTTGCCAGGGTGGAGGGGGAAGGGGTATTTGAGGTGCCGGTGGGGCCCGTGCATGCCGGGATCATCGGCCCGGGGCATTTCCGCTTTAGCGTTGCCGGCGAACCGATCATAAACCTGGAGGCCAGGCTCGGGTTTACTCACCGGGGGGTGGAGAAACTTTTTGAAAATAAAAGTTATGATCAAGCGGCGTGCCTTTCGGAATGCGTATGTGGCGATGCGGTTTTCAGCCACAGTCTTGCTTTTGCCAGGGCGATAGAGAAGATCTCTTGCGCCAGGATCCCTCTCCAGGCGGATCTCTTGAGAGGGATATTTTTAGAGCTTGAGCGCATGCATAACCATGTGCATGATATCGGCGGTATCGCCATAGATGTGGGTTTTAGTTACCCTCACGCCTACGCCTCGATCATCAAAGAATCCCTCCTGCAGTTGAATGAAAGATTATGCGCCAGCCGGTATCTTAAAAAGGTTAACCTCCCGGGAGGGGTTTTAACGGATATGGATGATGAGAAAAAAGAACTGCTTCGGGTTTCCCTTAAAAAAATGAAACATGATTTTAATGCGCTGGTTAAAATATTATATACCAGCGTCTCTTTTATGGACAGGGTGGACGGAACGGGTGTCTTGAGAAGAAAGACCGCGGAGGATTTGGGCGTGACTGGACTCGCCGGCCGCGCTTCGGGGATCCCGGAGGATTTAAGAAAATATTTCCCCGGAGTATACAAAGAAGCTAAATTTAAAATAGCGGTAGAGGGTTCCGGGGATGTCCTGGCGCGCTTGCGCATCAGGATCTCTGAATTCCTTGAGTCCTGCCGTTTGATCGAAGAGTTTAGCGCCATGCTCGTTAAAGACTCCAGGAGTAAAGTTGATCTTGAATTAAGAGAGGGCAGCGCCTTGGGTTATGCGGAGGGCTGGAGAGGCCCGGTATTGTACTGGGTTAAGACAGGCCCTGGGGGCCGGCTCCAGAGGTGCAAGATCGTTGACCCCTCTTTCCATAACTGGCAGGGTTTATGCTTTTCCGTGCTGGGGAATATTATCCCGGATTTTCCTCTTTGCAATAAAAGCTTTGACCTGTCATATTCAGGGAATGATCTCTAAATTATGATACATATATTTAAGAACAGGGTATTAAAAGGCGTAGTTACCAGGCATATTGAAGCGGGATTCTCCGGTGAGATAATATCCGCGGGCGCCGAATTACGCTCGTTGATCCGCAAGAAATTCGGCAGGTCCTTACATATCCGCGAAGTGGATACAGGTTCCTGCGGGGGCTGCGAATCCGAGATCATTTCAGCCAACAACCCGGTCTATGACCTGCAGAGATTCGGTATAAACTTTGTGGCTTCACCCCGCCATGCCGACGCGCTTTTAGTCACGGGCCCGCTCTCTAAAAATATGCTTCTTGCCCTCAAAAATACTTACGCCGCCATGCCCGATCCTAAATTCGTGATCACTGCCGGGGACTGCGCGCTAAACGGGGGATTATTTAAAGATTCATATTATCTCGCCGGCCCGGTGAAGGATATATTGCCGGTAGCATTGCATATACCCGGTTGCCCCCCAAGCCCGGAGGCGATCATAAAAACATTGCTTGCTTTTTTAAGGCAGGGCTCACCCTCCCGTTAAATCGTAGAAAAAATTCAGCAAAAAGCAGAAGAGGCCGCTTGCTATTTTTAATAAAAGTAGTAAAATAATTTTAAAGGAGGTGCAGATGGCTAAACTTAAGAAAGGGCATAAGCTGCTTTGTATTCCTTGCGGAAGAAGGATTGTTATTGACGTCAGCGGCGTATCAGAGACAACCATATGGTGTTGCGGCAGGCCCATGCAAAAAAAGGCAAAGGCAAAGACAGCAAAGAAAACCGGTAAGAAAAAATAAACCCGGATAGACAAAGCAACCATAACAAAGGAGGCGTTTATGAGCTGCGGATCATGCGGGCCGAAGAAACCGAAGAAAAAAGCAAAGAAGAAAAAGAAATAAGTTTTTAAGGGGCAGATGAGAAATCATTCATCTGCCCCTTTTATTTGGAAAATAAAATGAATGATTTTTCCATCCTCATCGGAGGCAAAGCCGGTTTTGGCATAGACAAGTCCGGGGCAGTAATAGGCGGGCTTTTGAATAGGTTAGGTTTAGCCGTCTATATTTACCGCGACTATCCCTCCATTATCAGGGGAGGGCACACATTTTCTATCATCCGCGCATCAAAGGAAAGGATAGCTAGCCATAGAAACAAGGCAGATTTTATTCTCGCCTTGAATCAGGATACCTTTAATCTCCACAAGGATAGATTAAAGGAGAGCTCTGTCATCATTTATGATTCTGATTCCGTTAAATTAGAGGGCCTAAGCGATAAGGTCCGATCCATAGGTGTCCCTATTGCTAAGATCATTAAAGAGGAGGGGGCAGGCGAGATAATGCGCAACAGCTGCATTATCGGCGCCTTCGTCAAAGCAGCGGGGATAAAATGGGAGCTCCTGGAAGATATATTCAGAAAAGAATTTACCAAAGAGATCCAGCTGAATTTAAACTCCGGCCGGCGCGGTTATGACGAAGCAAAGGAATTGACAAAAATAGAAGCTGTATCGCAGGAAAGCCTTCCTTTAGTTTCCGGCAATCAGGCTGTGGCGCTTGGGCTTGTCAAGGCCGGACTCAACACATATATCTCCTATCCTATGACCCCTACCTCGCCTATCCTGCATTATCTGGCGGAAATAGCGGATGATTTCGGCTTAAAAGTAATTCATCCGGAAAGCGAGATCGGGGTGATCCTTATGGCTTTGGGATTCTCTTATATGGGTAAGAAAGTGGCCATGGGAACATCCGGAGGCGGTTTTTGCCTGATGACCGAAGGATTAAGCTTCTCGGGGATGAGCGAATTGCCGATCGTGATCGTCATGGGCCAAAGGCCGGGGCCATCTACAGGATTACCAACATATTCCACCCAGACAGAGCTGCATTTTGTTTTAAGCGCCGGCCAGGGAGAGTTCTGCCGCTTTATCGTTGCCCCTGGCGATACGGAGGAGGCGTATTTCTGGTCAGCGCAGGCTTTGAATTTGAGTTGGAAATACCAGATACCCTCGATCATACTTACGGATAAGAACTTAGGGGAAGGGATTTTTAACTTTGATATTAATTCTGTGCCGGATATAAAAGAGGAAGCCCCTTTGTTATGGGATAGAAAATCACCCTATAAAAGATACCTGAATACGGAAAACGGGGTTTCCCCTTTGGCTTTTGTGCCGGAAAAAGAAACGATCATAAAAGTAAATAGTTATGAGCATGATGAATCCGGCATAACTACCGAAGAACCTGTGCTCTCCGCTTTAATGCTGGAGAAACGCCTGCGCAAGGAAAAGCATTTACAGGAGGAGCTGGAGAAATTCAATACCGTAAAAACTTACGGGAATAAGGATTGCCAGATTGCTCTGCTTTGTTGGGGCTCTAATAAAGGGGTGTGCGTGGAGGCAGCGCAGGGTTTAGGCCTGAAGGTGATCCAGCCGCTTGTGCTCTCTCCATTCCCGGAAAAACAATTTCAGGAGGCTCTCAAAGGGGTCAAAAAACTTATCTGCGTTGAAAATAATGCCACAGGCCAGTTGAGCCGTCTGCTCAAGATATCCGGATTTAATGTAAATGAACAGATCCTTAAATATGACGGCCGGCCTTTTTCTGTGGATGAGCTGGAGGAGAGAATCAGGGGGATGGTGAAATGAGCCAGATAAATCTCGGAACCTGCGCCCCGAATACCTGGTGCCCGGGCTGCGGAAATTTCGCCATACTCAACGCCGTTAAGGCGGTCCTGGGTGAGTTAAATGCCGAAGGTCTCCCTCTGGAGAATATCGTTCTGGTCTCAGGCATCGGTTGTCATGCCAAGATCGTGGATTATGTGAACGTGAATAGTTTTTATTCCATACATGGAAGGGCAACCCCCGCTGCCGAAGGGATAAAGCTCGCTGATCCGAAAGTCAAGGTGATCGTATTTGCCGGGGATGGGGATGCTTACGGGGAAGGCATAGAGCACCTTATTTTTGCCGCCAAGAGGAATATCGATATCACGATGATCATCCACAATAACCGGGTATACGGGCTTACCACCGGACAATATACGCCTACTTCTCCTTTGGGTTTTAAAGGCCGCTCTACTCCCGCCGGGACCATCGAGCCGCCGCTGAATCCACTTGAAGTCATGCTTGCCAGCGGAGCAACTTTTCTTGGCCGGGGCACATCCCACGGCATAGATCTGCTTAAGAAGCTCTTTAAGGAAGCGATCAAGCACAAGGGTTTTTCCCTGGTTGATGTGCTGCAGGTTTGTGTTACTTATTACAATATGTATGAATATTATGATAAAAGAGTTTATGGATTAAAAGACCATAATCCTCAGGATTATGTCCAGGCTTTGAGTAAAATACGGGAATGGGATTATAATAGCGATTCGCCTATTGCCTTGGGCGCCTTCTATAAAAAGGAGGCTCCCAGCTTCGAAGAAAAGTTTTCGGAGCCAGGTACTCCGGCGCAGGATAGGGATACAAAAATAAATGATTTTCTGAAAGGTAAAATATGAGCGCAAAAATAACTTTTAGAGGCACTCCCCTGACTTTAGCGGGGAGGGTTTTAAAGACTGGGGTGATTGCGCCGGATTTTAAAGTGGTTTCCCAGGAGCTAAAGGAGGTAAGCTTGTGTGATTTCAAGGGGAGGATAAAAATCCTTACCTCTTTCCCCTCTTTGGATACCCCGGTATGCGATCTTCAGGTGAAAGAATTCAACAAAAGGGCAACAGGGCTATCCGGGGAGGTAGTCATCCTGGGGATAAGCAAAGATCTCCCTTTTGCCCAGAAGAGATTCTGCGAAACCTTTGAGATAAAAAATGTAAAGGTCCTCTCCGACTATAAGAGCTCATCCTTCGGGATCAATTACGGTCTTTTGATCAAAGAATTGAATCTCTTGGCCAGGTCTGTCCTGATCGTAGATAAGAATGATACGCTGAGGTATATCCAGATAACAGGGGAGTTGACTGATCCCGTGGATTACGAGGATGCCTTAAAAAACCTGGCAGGGTTACTGAATAACCCGCCATTGCCGGTAAAGGAGGAGCTTCCCTCTAAGTGTAAGCCTTGCGAAGTGGGGACAGGAGCTTTGCCAAAAGAGCAGATCGGGAAGATGCTGGATAAATGCCCCGGCTGGGAGTTGATCGAAGGCAGGAAGCTGGCAAGGGAATTCAAGTTCAATGATTTTAGCGATGCCAAGTATTTTTTAGACATTATCTGCGTTATCGCCGAAGAGCAGGGGCATCATCCTGCTTTAGCCTTAACCTATAATAAGTTAAAGGTTTCCCTTACGACGCATGCCTCCGGAGGCCTTACGGAGAATGATTTTATCATGGCTAAGATAATCAATGAACTTTAGCAGCGGGATGCGATAAGATTGAAATCCATCAAAAGCCGGTTAATCCTCTTTTTGGTTTGTTTTGTTCTCTTTCTGTCGATCAAAGACAGGGATGCGGCATTCCTGGTTTCTGCGCTGGCTGCTGTTATTTCGGCTTCAGCGCTGGAGTCAGCCATCCTGTTTCTTAAAACAAAATCCTTACGGGTGACCGAAAGCTCCATTATCACGGGCTTGATCGTAGGTTTTGTGCTTTCAGGGGACCAGCCGTTATGGGTATTCGCATCAGCTTCCGCCTTAGCCATCCTTTCCAAGTATTTAATACGCTTCCGGAAGAGGCATATCTTTAATCCCGCGGCCTTCGGTATATTCCTTTCCCTGGTTATTTTCGGCGCTTATACCCAGTGGAGAGGGACTTATATCTGGTATATACTCCTGCCTTTTGGGATTTATTTCGCCAGGAGTTGCGTAAAGATGGAGATACTGGCCGGCTATGCTCTTGTTTCCCTGGGGTTGTTTGGGATCCAGGCAATACTCCA
>JAHFFQ010000011.1 GCA_023247875.1 Candidatus Omnitrophota bacterium
AAAAGGCAAGCTTACCAAGAAAGAATTTGAAGAGATCAAAAAACATCCGCAGATCGGCGCCGATATTATCCGGCCGATCCGGTTTTTGCACGGCCTGATCCCTTTTATCTTTTACCATCACGAGAGATGGGACGGCAAAGGCTATCCCAGCGGGATCAAGGGAGAAGATATACCGGTAGGAGCCAGGATCATCGCTATTGCCGATGTCTACCAGGCTTTGACCAGCGACCGGCCGTACCACAAGGCATTCAGCAAGAAGGAGGCTATTGAGATAATGAAGAAGGCCTCCGGAACCCAGTTTGACCCCCGCATTACAAACATCTTCCTGAAGATCATCAAGAAAGAAAAGTAATCTTACGCGGCTGGCTTGGCTTGTTTCTTGCAGGGACGCTCGTCCCGCCCCTGCGAGGCGGGACTTCGCTCGGGTCGGCCGGCGTCGCTCTGCCTGGCTTCGCAGATAGCCGGGCAACCCTGCCCGCTCCTTGCCTCCACGCCCTGCTCCGAAACAACCCAATCCATCCGCTAACAAAATTAGCCTAAATCAACGCCTATAGAGCATTAGGATAAAAAAGGTTGATTTTAATTCGCTGAAGCAGGATAATAATTAACAAAACAATAAGGTCGATTTTTAATGGTCCGTCTTTACATCGCTATCAATTTTAGCATTTATTTAGCAAGAAAACTATTTGTCGTTAATAAGATAATCAATGGCTGAGAAGATAAACTGGTTCCAGATTCTTGAGGCAGGTTTACGAGCCTTAGAGAAGGATCAAGAAGACGAAGCTTATCTTAAAGAGCTCGCAAATAAATACGTTCTAAAAGACCCAAAGAATTACTCTTCGGTTCGTAGTATAGTTTTGGATGTCCACTTCAAATTAGAATACCATTTGGATACTGCCATAAAATGGTATCTTTGTTTTTATAATAGAAGAAAACATATCTTTTCAGAAGGTGATTACTCTAAAATTGGGGATGTCATTAGTAATATTGATTATGCAAAGAAATTAAAGATTGTTGAACTGCTCAGTATCTTTAGTAAGCAAACAATTGGAATATTTTGGAAGACTAATGACCTGCGGATCGCTTTCGCCCATAATTATAAAAAAGATAGTCCTAAATATTTGTTTTGTGGAGAATCGATTTTTAATCGTAAAGTGATTGAGAAGTTGATTTCGGGTTTAGAGTTGGCTATAGCAGAATTTTCTGAGTTTATTATAGAGGAAGGCGATGCTTCTGTATAAGCAATTCCGAATCTCCTCCCTGAAAATGCGGACAGATTTATTTTACACCACTTCCAGGAGGCATGAAAATGAATAAAGTAGTTGGGATGTCGTTGTTGGTTTTGGCGGGGGCTACGGTAGTGGGTATGGTTATAAAGAGTGATACCTACTGGCTCAATTATAACTATATAACGATAATCCTATCTGTAATATTCGGCATTAGTTTGTTAAGGCGAAAATAGCCGCTTTTTAGACGGATGGCTTGGCTTTGAGCGTCCCTGCGAGAAACAAGGCAAGGCAGACGCTTAATCTCAAATATTGTCTTGCCAAAATCCCCCTTAAATAGTAATATATTACATTAACCTTTGGGGCCCATAGCTCAGTGGTTAGAGCAGGTGACTCATAATCACTTGGTCCGGGGTTCAAATCCCTGTGGGCCCAGTGAAACGGGGCGATTGGCTCAGTTGGTTAGAGCGCCACATTCACATTGTGGAGGTCACAGGTTCGAATCCTGTATCGCCCAATTAAAAACTTTGACGGGAGAAAAGTTGGCAACAACCGACCTGAAGGCACAGATAATTGGACTGGTGGGTTTGCAGGAGTTGGACAGCGAGATCTACGCTTTGAACAACGAGAAAGAGGCCAAGCCCCTGGAGATCAAAGCCATCGAATTCTCCTTTGAGGCAAAAAAGCAGAATCTGTCTGCCTTGGAGAAAAAATCATTAGACCTCCAGAAACAGCGCAAGGAGAAAGAGCTGGAGTTGGGCTCCAAAGAGGAGGCGGCTAAAAAACTCCAGGGCCAGTTGTATTCCCTTAAAACCAACAAGGAATACCAGACTATGCTCCAGCAGATCCAGGATGCCAAGGCAGACGCAGGCCTGGTTGAAGAAAATATCCTTATGCTCTTTGAGGAATCCGATAAGCTGAAGAAGGAGATCGAGCAGGAGAATATAAAGATCAAAGAGGAGGAAAAGGTATTTATCGAACAGAAAAAAAAGGTTGAATCGCGGCTCAAAGAGATCGACGACCGGCTTGGGGTGCTGCAGGCGCAGCGCAAACAACTTATCCCCGGAATAGACCCTAAGGTTTTTTCCCTCTATGAACGGATATTGAACAGCCGCGACGGCCTGGCGATCGCCAGCGTTAAAGATAATTCTTGCTCCGGCTGCAATATGAATGTGCCGCCCCAGGTTATCAATTTGATAAAGATGTATGATGCCATTATTACCTGTGAGGTTTGCAACCGCATCCTTTATATCAAGGAATGAGCCATTTAGATATTTATATTGACGGCGCGTCAAAGGGTAATCCTGGCCATAGCGGGATAGGGGTGGTGATCTGCAGCGAAGGCAAGACCATAAAGAATATTTCCAGCTATATCGGTAAGGCTACCAATAACGTCGCCGAATACACCGCCCTTATATATGCCCTTGAGGAAGCGCTTTTGCTGAAAGCTAAAAGTTTAAAGATCAATACGGACAGCCAGCTTTTAGCCAGGCAATTAAACAAGATTTACAAGGTAAGGCAGGCAGGGATAATAAATTTATACAACCGGGTAACCCGGCTTTTGACCGGATTTGATAATGTCCTGGTCAACCACATCCCGCGGGAAGAAAATCGCGGTGCGGATAAGCTGGCAAATGAAGCGGTTAAGAAAACACTGAAGAAATCTTTGACAATAAGCAGGCAGAATGTGGCTGCTCACCGTTGATTCAATGGTGAGAGGAAAGTCCGGGCTCCAGAGGATAACGTAATGGGTAATGCCCATCTCCGCCATAAAACATCGGCGGACGGATCAGAGCCACAGAGACGAGCAAGGGCTTTAAAGCCCCCAGGTGAAACGCGGCAATCTCTACGCGGAGCAAAGCACAAAAGTCCCGCCCATTCTACTTCATTGTAGATTAAGGGCTATCCGCCTGAAAATCCCGAAAGTGATTTCGGGAAAGGGCGGGAGGGTAAGCTGCTAAAGTTGCCGCGGCAACGCGGCAATTGAGAGGAATAGCCACTAATCGGTGTGGATAATCATACCAAGACAGAACCCGGCTTATTCTGCCTGCTTTATTTAATAATGAAATAAAATCCAACAGGAGGAAGTCATGTCAGGTCATTCGAAATGGAAGACAAACAAAGGGAAGAAAAGTATAGCCGACGCCAAGAAAGGGGCGACCTATACTAAGATCATCAAGGAGCTTACGGTTGTCGCCCGGGACGGAGGGGGCAACCCCGATACCAATCCCCGCTTGCGCGCGATAATGCAGAAGGCAAAGGAAGCGAATATGCCTTCGGACAATGTGAAGATGGCGATCAAGAGGGGAACAGGAGAGCTCCCCGGGGTAATTTATGAGGCGGTTATGTATGAGGCCTATGGGCCGGGTGGTGTTGCGATCCTGGCTGATTCGCTCACCGATAATAAAAATCGCACTACCGCCGAGCTGCGCAATATTATGACAAAAAAAGGCGGGAATATGGCCGGGGCAGGTTCGGTCAGCTGGATGTTCACTCAAAAGGGATATATTTCCGTCACAAAAGATAAGATCAAAGAGGATGAGTTGATGAATATTGTCCTTGATGCCGGGGCCGAAGATATGAAGCATGATGAAAACATTTATGAGGTCTTTACCGCGGTTCAGGACCTGGAGAAGGTCAAACAGGCGCTTCAGGATAAAGGGATCAAATGGGAGGACGCGGAATTGACCATGATCCCTTCCTCCACGATCAAGGTTACGGGAAATGAGGCCAGGCAGCTTCTAAAACTGGTTGAGGCCCTGGAGGAGCATGATGATGTGCAGCAGGTTTATGCCAACTTTGATATCCCGGATGAGATCATGAATGAGGTTGCCGCGGAAGAATGATCATCTTAGGCCTTGACCCTGCTTTGAGTATCACCGGTTATGGGGTCATCCAGGTGAAAGGGAGCCTTATAGTTCTACGTGAGGCGGGTATAATCAAGACTTCAGCGAAAGACCCTGCCCCAAAGCGGTTGGATAAGATATACCGAGGGGTAATCAAATTAATCGAGGATACCAAACCAGATTGCCTGGTGCTCGAGAAAATATATTCGCATTACCGCCATCCGGCTACCTCGTATGTTTTAGGACAGGCCAGGGGGGTGATCTGCCTGGCTGCGGCGGAAAAGAAGGTAACTTTTTTTGAATACGCGGCCACCCGCATAAAAAAGGCGATCGTAGGTAAAGGTCTGGCCTCCAAATCGCAGGTGCAAAAGATGGTTGCCGGCACATTAGGTTTAAAAAACTTGCCGGTTTATATGGATGTTACTGATGCCCTGGCGCTGGCTATAGCGCACAGTTATATCGCGAAGGTAAAGATATGATCTCTCGTATTTCAGGCAAGGTTTTGGAAAAAGGGACCAACTTCCTGGTGCTGGATTCAGGCAGCTTAAGTTATGATGTTTTAATCCCTGCCTGCGTTATGCAGCGGATAGATGAATCCATCGGGCCGGAGAATAAGATCAGCCTGATAACTTATCATTATCATCAGGTTGAGCCGGCCAGGAGTATCCCTATACTTATCGGATTCCTGAACCAGGTGGAAAAAGATTTCTTTGAGGTTTTTATCACGGTTTCCGGTATCGGTCCGCGCGCGGCACTCAAGGCCCTGAACAAGCCGATCTCTCTTATCGCCAAAGCGATTGACGAGGGGGATTTAAGTTTTTTAAGAGGCCTGCCCGGAATAGGTGAACAGAGGGCAAAGGAGATTGTGGCTAAACTGCAGAATAAGGTAGGTAAATTCGGCCTGATCCAGGACCGGCAATCCCACCAAGGCAAATCAGTGCCTAAGGATATTTCCGAAGAGGCGCTTGAGGTTTTATTGCAATTGGAGTATAAGCGCAGCGAAGCATTAAGTATGTTAAAAAAAGTGCTGGAGGAAAATGCAGGCGTTAGCAGCACTGAAGAGTTGCTTAACCTGGTATATAAACAAAGGCGTTCAAGGTAAGCATGGAAGAAAATAATTTAAAATCAGCGGTAGAGGCCCTGATCTTCGCGTCAGAAAGGCCGGTAACTTTAGATCAGCTTAAGAAGGTTTTGGGCAATCCGGAATCAGGGGAGGTGCGCAAGGTTGTTGATGGGCTAAAAGAGGAATACGAAGCCCAGAACCGGGGTTTTCGCATCACAGAAATAGCCGGAGGTTTCCAGATGATTACCTGTCCTGCATTTGCCCCGTTCTTAAAGAAACTTTATAAAGACCGCAGCGTGGATAAATTATCAAAACCCGCTCTTGAAAGCCTGGCGATCATTGCTTATAAGCAGCCGTTAACCAAATCGGAGATTGAATCCTTGAGAAATGTTAACGTAGACGGGGTAATGAAAAGCCTGCTTGAAAAAAATCTGATCCGCATCAGTGGTAGAAAAAAGATCCCGGGTAGGCCTTTTGTTTTCGGCACAACCCGGCAGTTCCTTGAACATTTCGGTTTGAAGTCTTTGGATGACCTGCCGAAGTTTGAGGATTTTAATGTTTTGGCAAAGGAAGCGGAGGCAAAAAACGAGATAGAACCGATTAGCGAAGAAAATCCGTAGCTTTGGCTATCGGAAGCCAAACTACGGTCTTATGACCTGGAGGTTGGAAATGAGCCTGGACAAGTTGCGCAAAAAAATTGATAGCCTTGACGCCAAGCTGATCAGCTTGTTAAATTTACGCGCCAAGGTAACAAAGGATATCGGCAAAATTAAGATCGATAAAGGCAAAAGCATTTATTCGCCTGAGCGCGAGATTCAGGTTTTGCGCAAGGTCGCCGGTTTAAATAAGGGGCCTTTGGAAAAAGGCGCGCTTGAGGCTATTTACCGGGAGGTAATGTCGGCAAGCTTGGCCTTGGAGAAATCACTTACCATTGCTTACCTTGGCCCCAAAGCCAGCTTTGCTAACCTGGCGGCGTTAAAAAGATTCGGCTCTCAGGTTGATTATTCCGCATGCAATTCCATCGCCGATATTTTTACGCAGGTTGAGCGCGGGGAAGCCGATTACGGGGTTGTGCCGGTAGAAAACTCGATCGAGGGGGCGGTGAGCCACACTTTGGATGTTTTTGTGGATTCGGAGCTGAAGATCTGTTCTCAGATTGTCCTCGATGTATCGCATAACCTCTTATCCAATTGCCCGAAGGAAAAGGTCCGCAGGGTTTATTCCAACCCTTATGTATTCGGCCAGTGCCGGAGCTGGCTGCAGAAGAATCTTCCTTGCGCCGAACTTATAGATGTTGCCAGCACCACCCGAGCGGCTGAGATGGCAAAAAAAGACGCCAACAGTGCCGCCATTGCTTCAACCCTGGCCTCCAAGGTTTATGGATTAAAAGTCCTGGCAAGCGGTATCGAGGATTCAGCGCATAACATTACGCGCTTCTTTGTAATAGGGGCAACTGATGTTGAGAGGACAGGGCATGACAAGACATCACTATTCTTTTCGGTAAAGGACAGGGTAGGCGCTTTATATGATATGCTTCTGCCCTTTCGTAAATACAGGATCAATCTTACCAAGATCGAATCCCGGCCGTCAAAGAAAAAGGCCTGGGAGTATTATTTCTTTATTGATATTTTAGGCCACCAGAGCGATGAAAAGGTAAAAAAGGCTTTGGCTGTGCTGGAGAAGAAATGCAATTACCTAAAGATACTGGGTTCTTACCCGATAGGAGAATAATTATAAAATGAAGCACTTAGTGCGCAAGCATGTTTTAGATATCAAGCCCTACATTGCCGGTAAACCTATAGAGGAGACCAAAAGGCATCTGGGATTAAAACGGGTAGTTAAGCTGGCTTCAAATGAAAACCCTTTTGGGGCCTCTCCTAAGGCGATCAGCGCGATGAAGAGGTGCCTTTCCGGGATCAACCGCTACCCGGATTCCCAGGGCTATTATTTAAAAAAACGCCTGGCCAGGCATTTTAAGCTCGAGCCGGAAAACTTCGTGCTGGGGAACGGTTCGGATGAGCTGATCGACCTGTTGATCAAAACTTTGGTAGAGCCGGATGAATCCATCGTTACCTCTGAAGGGACATTCCTGGAATATGAAATTGTCTCCGCAGCCAATGACCGCAGGGTCAAAAAGGCGCCATTGCGTTATTTTAAATACGACCTGGGGGCAATACTGAAGCTGGTAGATAAGAAAACCAAGTTGATTTTTATCTCCAACCCCAACAACCCCACTGGCACATATCTTACCAAATACGAAGTTGCTGAGTTTTTGAACGCGCTACCGGAGAGGGTGGTGGTTGTTTTTGATGAGGCGTATGATACATTCATCGATGTGGACGATTACCCGGATTCTTTAAGCTATTTAAGGCGTAAAAAAAATGTCGTTATCCTGAAAACATTCTCCAAGGCATACGGCCTGGCAGGGCTCCGAGTGGGTTACCTGATAGCCAACGCGGAACTGGTTCATTTCATAGAACGGGTAAGGCAGCCGTTTAACGTCAACATCCTGGCTCAGGCAGCCGGATTAGCTGCCATGGAAGACAAGAAATTCCTTAAGAAAACACGTCGGCTTACCCTCCGGGGAAAGAATTTTATTTATGATGAGCTTTCTTCCATGGGGCTGGGGTTCCTGCCTTCGGAGACTAATTTTATCCTCATAGACACGGGTAAAGACGGGGTTGAAGTATTTAAGTCCATGCTTAAATTCGGGGTTATCGTAAGGGATATGAAACAGTATGGCCTGAAAAATTTTATCCGCGTAACTATCGGCACGCAAAAAGAAAATGAAAGATTCGTGTGCGTTTTAAGAAAAGTACTCAGGGAGAAAAACTAAATGATCATTGTTTTAAAGCCAGAGGCTACGGAAGCGCAGGTCAACCATATCATTGATAAGGTAAAGGCCTTAGGATTGACTCCTCATCTTTCAAAGGGCTCGCAAAGGACGATCATCGGGGTTATCGGGCCGGAGGATGTTTTGTGTTCCACGCCGCTGGAGATCTTTCCCGGGGTAGAAAATGTTATACCGGTGCTTTCCCCTTTTAAACTGGTTTCCCGGGAGTTTAAAAAAGAGGATTCGGTAATTGACCTCGGTAAAGGAGTAAAGATAGGAGGCAGGGAGGTAGTGGTTATGGCCGGTCCCTGTTCCATTGAAAATATCGATAGCTTGTTTGAGATTGCCAGGGAGGTAAAGAAAGCCGGGGCAACGGTATTGCGCGGCGGGGCATTTAAGCCGAGGAGCTCTCCTTATAGTTTTCAGGGTTTAGGTAAAGCAGGCCTGCAGATGTTAAGGGAGGTCGGCAATGAATTGGGCATGGTTACGGTAAGCGAGGTTATGGACCCGCGCGATGTGGGGCTGGTTGCGGATTTCGCGGATATCCTGCAGATCGGCTGCCGGAATATGCAGAATTTTAACCTTCTGAAAGAGGTGGGTGCGGTCAAAAAACCGGTGTTATTAAAACGCGGAATGGCCTCTACCGTCAAAGATATGTTGATGTCCGCGGAGTACATTTTAAGCGCGGGGAATTTTTCGGTTATTCTCTGTGAACGGGGGATCCGCACTTTTGAGGATTCAACCCGCAATACTTTGGATATCAGCGCTGTGCCGGTGGTTAAGCAGCTTTCTCACCTGCCGATCATTATCGATCCCTCGCATGCTGCCGGAAAATGGGGCTTGGTTCCGGCTTTGGCCAAGGCCGGGATAGCCAGCGGGGCGGACGGTTTGATCATCGAGGTGCATAACCGGCCGGAGGAGGCTGTTTCCGACGGAGCGCAATCACTGCTCCCGGAAAATTTTCTTAGCCTCATGAATGAACTTAAGGGTATAGCCGCATCCATAGGGAGAAAAGTTTAATGAAAATGTTTAACAAGGTTGTGATCTTTGGTACTGGTTTGATCGGCGGTTCCCTGGGCTTTGCCTTAAAAAGAAAAGGCCTGGCCGGGCAGGTCATAGGTTTGAGCCGGCATAGAAGCAACGCCGAATTGGCCAGGAGGATGGGCGCTATTGACCGTGTCGGTTCTTCTTTAGGGGCAGCGCAGGATGCGGACCTGGTCGTATTGGCTGCCCCTGTTGAGACGATCATAAACATTGCTCCGGATCTGGCGCAAAGGTTAAAGAAAGGGTGCCTGGTGATAGACGTGGCCAGCACCAAGGAAAAGATCGTAACCAGATTAAACAGGCTTATTCCTGACTTTGTCGGGTGCCATCCTTTGGCAGGAAGCGAAAAGAAAGGAATATCAAATTCCCAACTCAATATTTTTACCGGATCCATTTGCATTATTACACCTGCCCCTAATACCAGTGAGAGCGCTTTAAAAAAGGCTAAATCTCTCTGGAAAAAACTTGGAGCGCGGATACTCTTAATGCCCGCGGCCAGGCATGACCGGATACTGGGTTTTACCAGCCACCTGCCGCATGCCGCAGCCTTTTCTTTAATAGCAAGTATCCCGGATAAGTTCTTAAGGATAAGTTCCGGTGGCCTTGCGGATACTACGCGCATCGCCGCATCGGATAAGCTTCTTTGGAGCCAGATATTCCTAAGTAACCGAAAGAACCTGTTATCCTCGATCTCCGCCTTCCAAACAAAGCTTGCCGAATTCAAACTGGCCCTAGCGAACAATGACAGGAAACGCTTACTAAAAATACTGGCTGCGGCTGGAAAAAAACGCGGGCATTTAAAATGATCATAGCTGTTGACGGCCCTTCGGGAGCGGGAAAAAGCACGGTAGCCAGGATCCTGGCTAAAAGGTTGGGGTTCCTTTATGTTGATACGGGCGCTATGTACCGGGCATTGACTTTAAAGGCCCTTGAAAACAAAATACCCGTCAGCGATGAAAAGCGGATAAATGACCTGGCATCGGGAGTGAGGATTGACCTGCGTAATAATTCTGACGGCTCATTGAGCGTTATTCTTGACGGCCGGGATGTGTCCCTGGATATACGCCAGGCGCGGATCACCCGTTTTGTTTCGGATGTGGCCAAGATAAAAGAGGTGCGGGAGATCATGGTGAAGATGCAAAGAGAACTGGGACAAAAGAAAGATTGTGTTTTAGACGGCAGGGACATCGGGACCGTGGTTTTTCCGGATGCCCAAAAGAAGTTCTTTATTGATGCCACTTTGGAGGTGAGGGTCCAGAGGCGCTTCAAGGAGCTAAGGGGTTTAGGCCAGGATATTACGCTCAATGACGTGGAGATAGACCTTTCCAACCGGGACAAGATAGATTCCACGCGCCAGGTTTCACCTTTACGTCAGGCACAGGACGCTATTTATATCGACACAAGCGGCCTCTCAATAGAGCAGGTGGTAGACAAAATGTTTGAGTTCATAAGATAAATGGATAAAACACTGATCAGGAATTTTTCGATTATCGCCCATATTGACCACGGAAAATCTACCCTGGCTGACCGCATATTGGAGGTTACCGGGGCTGTCGATATACGCCACAAAGGGGACCAGTTGCTTGACGATATGGAACTGGAGAAGGAGCGCGGTATTACCATCAAGGCTTCTATGGTAAGGCTGAATTATTTTTCCAGGAAATTCAATAAGGAGTATATTTTAAACCTGATCGATACCCCCGGCCATGTGGATTTTACTTATGAGGTCTCTAAATCACTGGCTGCCTGTGAAGGTGCGGTGCTGGTGGTTGACGCGGGGCAGGGTATTGAAGCGCAGACCGTAGCGAATTATTATCTGGCCATGGAAAACAATCTCCATGTTATTCCGGTGATCAATAAAATTGACCTGGTTTCCGCGGATGTGGCCAGGGTTAAAAAGCAGGTAGAAACTGTTTTGGGTTTTAAGGAGGAGGAGGTCATCCTGGCCTCGGCAAAAGAAGGCAAGGGGATAATTGAAATCCTGGACAAGATCGTCGAGATCGTTCCTCCTCCAAGCGGTGAAATTGGTAATCCGCTGAAGGCGCTTATTTTTGATTGCCGTTTTGACGCCTTTAAAGGGGTGGTTGTTTTCGTGAAGGTCATCGACGGAGAGATTAACCTCAAGACCGGGCTTAAGATGTTCCATACCGGTAAAATTTACAAGATCGAGGAGTTAGGAGTTTTTAAGGACCTGAAATATTCAAACGCGGATTCACTGACCTGTGGGGAGGTCGGTTATTTTACGGCGAACATGCGCGACCCGCGCGAAGTGGTTATAGGGGATACGATGACGGATGTCAAGAATCCCTGCGCAGAAGCTTTGCCGGGCTACCGGAAACTCAAGCCTTTGGTATTTTGCGGTATCTATCCGGTCAACCCGGCTGATTTCCCGGAGCTGCGCGACGCAATGGATAAATTGAAACTCTCTGATGCCTCTTTCGTCTTTGAACCAGAGAACTCGCAGTCATTCGGAACGGGTTTTCGCTGCGGATTTCTAGGGCTTTTGCATATGGAGATCGTGCAGGAACGGCTGGAGCGGGAATATAACCTGAATCTTATCCTCACCGTGCCTAATGTTGTTTACCGGGTAAGGACCAAAGATGGCAGGCTTATTGAAGTGGATACTCCTGCTAAGCTTCCTGCCTCTCAGGATATGGAGGAAGCGCAGGAGCCGTACGCCAGCCTGTTGATGATCGTTCCGGTGGATTCCATTGAAGCGGTCTGCGATTTTACCAAATCCCGCAGAGGGGTATTTGTATCAAATGAATATTTAAGCGAGGACCGCGTTAAGCTGGTGTTCCAGATACCGCTTTCCGAGATCATCGTGGATTTCTATGACCGGGTAAAATCACTTACCCGTGGGTATGGGTCATTGGATTACGAGTTTAAGGAATATCTGCCGACAAGACTGGTGAAGCTTGATATAATGCTTAACGGCCAGATTTGCGATGCTTTTTCCTCTCTCATGTATAAGGAAAAGGCGATGTCGCGCTCGCATCTTTTAGTCGGAAAATTAAAGGAGTTGATCCCCAGGCAGCTGTTCGAGGTGGCTATCCAGGCGGCGGTAGGCAGCCAGATCCTGGCCTCCGAGAAGGTCAGGCCGGTAGGCAAGCACGCCACGAGCAAATGCTCGGGCGGCGATATAACCCGCAAGCGCAAGCTCTGGGATATCCAGAAAAAAGGCAAAAAAAGATTAAAGCAGTTCGGTAAGGTGGAGATACCGCAAGAGGCATTCCTGGAGGTATTAAAAATATGAGCTTGAAAAAGAAATCAGTACTAAGGGAGTGGATAGAATCCATCATCGTCGCTTTTCTTCTGGCGATGGTAGTGCGGGCCTTTGTGATCCAGGCCTTTAAGATCCCAACCGGTTCAATGCGGATGACCTTACTGGAGGGTGACCTGATACTGGTGAATAAATTTATTTACGGGGCAAGGGTCCCCTTCACGAAATTGCAGCTGCCAGCGCTGCGTCCGCCTAAGAGAGGGGATGTGATTGTTTTTATTTATCCCGAAGACAGGAAAAAGGATTTTATTAAAAGGCTGGTTGCCCTGCCTGGGGAAACAGTGGAGATAAAGGGCGGGTCAATCTACATCAATAATAAACCGGCACAGGAGCCGATTTTTAACCAGGTCTATTATTACAATCGGGGCGATTTCGGCGCTGAGGGCCAAAAGATAGTTGTGCCCAAGGACAATTATTTTGTTCTGGGGGATAATTCCGCTTCATCACGGGATAGCCGGTACTGGGGGTTTGTTCCGAAGGATAACCTTCTTGGCGAAGCTTTAATAATTTACTGGCCGCCTAACCGCATAAGGTTGATCAAATGAATATAGCCAATAAGATATCGACATTCCGCATTCTCAGCGTGCCATTTTTTGTAGCCTGCCTGCTTTATTATACCCAGGATAGGCAATTCCTCAGGAGCGTGGCGTTAGGCATATTTCTCCTTGGCGTTATTTCAGATGGCCTGGATGGATTTGTAGCCAGAAAGGCAAAGCTGCAATCAAAGGCCGGGTTGGTGCTGGATCCCCTGGGGGATAAGCTTTTGCTGATGAGCGCTTTTATATTTTTGTCGCCCATCAGTAAGCTGGCGCTGAGCTTTCCTCTTTGGGTGACCTTTATCGTAATATCCAGGGATGCGATCATTATTCTGGGGGCGGTAGTGATCTACTTAGTTAAGCAGGATTTAAATGTTTATCCTACAAAATGGGGTAAGCTTACTACTACTTTTCAGATGCTCTCTGTGGTATGCGTTTTACTGCAGTGGAAACATGCCGCCTTTCTCTGGTGGATAGCGGTAATTTTTACCGTAATCTCAGGTATTGATTACGTAATGAGAGGTTTTAAGATATTGTATGCTTTGGACAATCATCGCGTTATTAGCTAGTTATCTGCTCGGAAGCATTCCCACGGCTTATCTTTTCGGAAGAGTTTTAAAAGGAATTGATATCCGTAAGGTAGGCTCAGGAAATGTCGGGGCAACCAATGCCATGCGCGCTTTAGGCAGGGGCCCGGGGATCATGGTATTGCTTTTAGACATCCTTAAAGGCTTTGCCGCTGTTGTCCTTCTAGGTAATTACTTCAGCGCTAAACCTGTTTTATGGCAGGGACAAAACTTACGTATTATCATGGGGTTATGTTGTATTTGCGGCCATAACTGGACTGTATTCTTACGATTTAAAGGAGGCAAGGGCATCGCCACTTCTTTCGGAGTATTATTGGGACTTGCCTTAAAAATAGAGGGGCTGAACATCGTTATCGGCATATTAATAGCAACCTGGCTGCTTGTTTTCCTCGTCTGGAGGATCGTTTCTTTGGCTTCAATTATTGCCGCCGCACTACTTCCGCTATCCTGTCTTTTTTTAAAACTGCCACGGCTTCTCATCCTGGTAAGCACAATACTTTCTGTTTTTGTGATCATCCGCCACAAAGCCAATCTATCCAGGCTCTTCAAGGGTAAAGAAGAGCGCCTGCGCTTTAGATAAAGCAAACGCTTTCTTTCTGAAGCCAAATCCTATTGATTTGCCCCTTTTTTGGCTGCATACTTTATTTGAAGTTAACAATGCCCCACCAGCCATGAAGGGGTGCAAAATGCGTAACCTGCTTTATAAAAACCTGACCTCCGCCGATAGAAGCCGCAGGGTCATTGCCAGCTCCGAGACCACCGATAAAGAAGGTGTTCATAGCGTGGTACGCAGGCATTTTGCCTGCGTGGTAAAGCAGGTTGAAAGTGCCAGCGTCTTTAAGCCCGAACCTTATCTTTACGTCCTGAAGGAGAGGAACACAAAGCTAAAGCGCGAGCATTTCTTCTGCAAGATCAAGGGAAGCATTCTGGCTGTAAACAAAGGAAAATTATTTCTTATCTTATTTGTGCACACCCTGAATATTGAACTCACCGCATTAGAGACTAAGCTTACCAACCAAGCCAGCTAGTCAAAATCCAAAAACGGCACTTTTCGCTTGACAAAACTAATGAATATGGTATTTTTAGAGAATAGGGATTATCCTTAAAATGAGGATAGCGCGATAATCCGTTAGCCTTGGTTATGGAGGTAGCTAAGGGTGATACGCTAGTCTAGTCCGGATTGACTTTAAGGGGTCAATGCCGGATTTTTTTTAACAAAAACAAATATGAATAGGTTAAAAATTACGCTTGTGACCAAAAAATTATCCGGGTATAAGGCCCTGGTATTAATCTGCTTAGGGCTTTTATCTTGGCCTGTTAATTCCGCCTTTGCGCAAGGCCAGGCTGTTCTTGCTTTATGCGAGCTGGGAAAAAGCTTTTATTCCATGGGCAAATTTGACGAGGCGCTTTCGGAATTCAATAAGGCCCTTTTAGTTGACCCGGATAACCGTATTGCCAGGGAATATATAAATAAAATATTTATTGCAACTCCGTCCCCAACCTCATCCTCAGATCTTAAGCCGGTTATAAGGAGGATGCCTGTTCAACAACCTGTCAGGCCGGAATTATCCAAAGAGGAGGCTATGGAGCTGGCGCTTAGAAAACTCAAGCGCAAAGAGGAACTGTTTAATCATCCTTATTCCGCCGTGAGAAGTTTTCCTGAAACAGACAAAGCGACAAGTCCAAAGCTGGGACCTTTGCGGGTAAGTGGGGATATGCAGCTTAGCTTTGGGGTTGCTCCCGGTGATTTTATCTGGAAGCGGGCAAATTTTGATTTAAATGAGAAATTCATGAGTTGGAGGGTAACCAGCGAAGCGGCCTTTAACCGCCGTTTTAATACCTATGACCCCGCGATCTATGATTCGCTTAGCGTGAATATGGACACTGAGAACAAGCAGGGTTTTAATTTCCACAGCAACCTGACGGTTGACCCCTGGAGTTTTACGGGCAAGAGCAGCAAGATAACCGTGAATAACGGAACTGGGGACGCTGCCGAGATCCAGTTAATGTACTGGTCAAATACCGGGTATGTCCTTAACCACACTGCTTATGGATTTCTCAAGGGGAGCACGCTTAATATCCCGGAATTAAAGGTAGTGGACGGCAAGACTGTCGCTGAGAATATCTCCGGCTACAATATCCCGGAGATGAAGATAAACAGGCAATTCCAGCCTGTACGCGAGTTGTGGCTGGATTACGCCAATGACAACGTTAAATTCCGCGCCTTTCCCATGGCTTACCAGGATCAGGCCTATTCTTCCGATGACCCGTTGAATATAAGCAACCATGGAATATGGTGGAAGGACAGTAAATGGCTGCGTATGTATACCCCCGGGGCATATCATTCCGGGAACGCCCAGGCAGACTTCACTAAGGGGTATTGGGACGACTCCCTTTCATTTATCTCAAAAGATTCCACGGGTAAATATCTAACCGCGCTGCGCGGGTTTTCCTTTTCTCTCCAGCCCGGGGAAGAAACAGTTTTTGATACTACAATCGCTACCCCCAAACATCTTTGGCAGGACTACGCCACGATGGACAATATAATCTCTGCCAGCCGCCTGAAACATTATCTTGCCGATAACCTGCTTCTCGGAGGTACTTTTACCAGCCGCAGCGGCTTTAAGACAAACCCGCAGAAGCTGGACAGCCAGAATTTTGTAGGAGGCGTTGACCTGGGTTATGAAATTACCGAAGGCTTAAAGGCCCAGGCGGAGGTCCTGACATCCAAATCAAAATACGACCTCAGTGATTCCGCTTATGAGACCGAATCCCGGGGTAATGCCTATTATTTTTCTTTTATTACGCGTTATCCGCGCTCAAGCATTATGGACCTGAAATACGGATATGACGATATAAGGATGGCAAAAGATGAAAGTTTCCTGGTAAAAAGCAAATTCTACGCCTCCCGGATGGACCGGGGGTTTGATTCATCGCTTTCCGATTTCCATAATAGCCGCCAGGATGTTTTCTGGTCAAGGCACATACATTTTCGCAAGCCCATGGATTATTACTCCCAGGGTCTGGAGGGCCCCGGCGTTAACTGGGATGAGCTTAATTCCTCCCGCATCGGGGACGGGATTGATGCCGGCAGGAATACTTTGGGCTTCCGTTTTGAAACTTTCCTGGAAGAAAGATTCTATAACCTTTTTGACGTGCGTAATGTGCATGACGTAAACGGGAAGTTTGTGGAAAACGTGGTCCGCGATGAAGCGACGGTGAGGGTAACCGATAAATTGACCGCCAAAGCCATGGGGATCTATCAAAAGCTTCCCAAGACAATCGGCGGGATAGACCCTTTTATATTCAGCGGGAGCACGGGGGAGTACTTCTTGAATTCCGCTGTCCCCGATGGGGCAAATCCTACGATCAAGACCGGCTCTATCGGCTTGAATTACGATTTCTTTGAATGGTTAAGCCTGAACGGTATATATGAGCGGACAAATGATTATACGCTAGCTTACGGCAATTTTCCGCAGAACGCTTTAAGGAACGATACAACCATAGATTCATATTATTACCAGAATGATAAATATTATAGCTATGTCCGGCCCTTTCTTTATAACCAGGGCCTCTTCCCGCAGGCACCTTATGATTTTTACAATGTCTTCAAGAGCGGATTAAGGATCATGCCATTGGAAAATATGGAGATTTATCTTGATTATACGCGCAATGAATATGAAACCGCCTCTTTGATCAATGATAATATGAACCACATGGGACTAGAGGTTACGTACATGCCTACTAAAAAAATGGGTATGTCTTTCAAATATATTTATTCGCGTTCTAAAGATATTATTCAGCTGCCAAGCTCGGATTTTATCCTTACTGATCATCCTATCGGCCACCATAATTTTTTCAGCGAATTCAGGTATTTGCCCTCAAAAGATGATGAACTGATCCTGCAATACGGGGTGGGTGACACCAGCTCCATCAGTAATTTGGCCTCCCTGGATCCTTATGGAGGGGGCATGCTTACTTTGGATACCCAGCACCTTTTCCGCGCTTATTACCGCCGCAGGTTTTAGAGTTTTAAGAACGCCCCTATTTTTATTCCAGGTAGATATCGATTTTACTGATTTGGCGGGACCTTACCTTTTCTGCTAAAGGATGGGGGATAGTTGCAGAGTTTACCTCTATAGGTTCTTTTTTGTCGAAAAGTAAGATTTTGGTGATTTTAGCCGCATCTTTTCCAAAGGTATTCTTTCTTTTGGGGTTGTAGTAGGTGACGGGTATGCGGCCCAAGAAGTTAAAAACGTATGCTCCTTTCTTATCAAATAACCATCCCGCTAGCTTCGGCCTAAAGGCCAGGTTAAGCCGGCCATTTTCATCCAATATAAATGGCCTGGCCCCGGAATTCATGATCAGCCAGATCTGCAGGAACTCCGCGGTTGAGCCGGAGAGCCTGGCCACAAAACCATTACCATGCAGCTTCTTATCGGGGAAAGCGCTGCTTACTAAAAATGAGGAGTTCTCCAGTATGCTGCGGCCGTATCTTTGGGGATCCTGAAAAGGGATAAGCACATTTTTAAATTCCGAGTAAAATTCTTCAATCAACCCTTTTTTTAGCAGTTCCAGGATATATTTATACTCCATGTGCAGCCAGATGGATTCATTTTCCAGCCAACCCGGGGTAAATACCCGGCACCTGCCGATTTCTTCAGGCATGCTCTCAAGCGAAGCGGTCACCTTATACATTTTTAATTTCTTATCAAAGAGTGGGCTTTTTCTAGCCGCTTTATAAAGCTGAGCCGCCTGCTTAAAATCCTTAGACAGCCGCAAGGCGTGCATTTGGCCTTCCAGGAAAAGAGGGAGTGGTTTTTGGCTGAATTTTTTAGGCCTTACATAATGTTCTTTAAACAGGTCATACTCCGTTACCTGGTTGATAAAATAGGAATAATATATGCCTTGCCCATTATTGAAAGCTTTTCTTAATCCCGCATCTATTTTGAGCAGTGCATCGTTCAGGAAAGTAATGAGTTTTTCAACCGGAACAGCTGCCTCGTTGCCGGAGAAACCCAAACGCGTGTTATAGCGGTAGGCTTCTTTAACATTATTACTTTTATCCCAGTAGATAAAGGCAGGCTCGGGGAATAAAGGCGCCAATTCTCCAATAAATTTAGCTACCTCTTCAGCCAGTTCGATTGTCTCGATCCGGCAATTC
>JAHFFQ010000121.1 GCA_023247875.1 Candidatus Omnitrophota bacterium
CAGCCAGATGTCCAAATACGCCAGGGAAAATCCGGCAAAGGAGTTTATCGTGGGTACGGAGATCGGGCTGATCTACCGGCTTAAACAGGATAACCCGGATAAGGAGTTTTACCCGGCCTCCGAGCGGGCGGTGTGCCCGAACATGAAGCGCACCACGCAGGAAAAAGTTCTTTGGTCCTTGGAGGAGCTTAAGGAGGAGGTCAGGGTTCCCGAAGATATCAGAAAGAAAGCGCGCCTGGCCATAGACCGCATGCTGGCTATCGTTTAGATGAATATCCCGGTAGTCTATGAAGATGATTGGCTCCTGGTGGTCAATAAACCTGCCGGTTTATTAAGCGTTCCCACGCCTAAGAATGAAAGCCGCACTTTGACAAGTATTTTAAATCTCGATGCGCAAGATAAAGGCAGGAAATACAGACTGCATCCCTGCCATCGCCTTGACCGGGAAACTTCGGGGCTTATGATCTACGCTAAAGGCAAGAGCACCCAGAAGAAAATGACGGATGCATTCCGGGCCAGGTTAGTGGCTAAGAAATACATTGCTTTTGTGCACGGAAAATTGCCTCATTCAACCGGAGAGATCAGCTCTGCTATTGAAAGCAAAAGCGCTCTTACAAAATATAAGGTCCTCGCGGTGAAGAGCAATTACAGCGTAGTTGAAGCCATGCCGCTTACCGGCAGGACCAATCAGATCCGCATCCATTTTAAGAATATTCAGCATCCCCTGGTGGGCGAGGATAAATTTGTTTTCCGGAAGGATTTTGCCTTACGTTTCAAGCACGTTTGTTTAGAGGCAAAAGAATTGAACTTCAGGCACCCGGTCACCGGCAAGGATGTAAGGATCTCTATTGACCTGGCGCAGGACCTTAAGGATTTCTTAGCCAGCCATGATTAAATATATATTTTTGGGAATAGCGCAGGGGTTCACTGAATTCCTGCCGGTCAGCTCCTCCGGGCATCTGGTTGTTTTGCAGAGGATTTTTGGCATCAATGCCCACCAGGTTGCTATTTCCGTCGTTTTACACCTGGGGACTCTGCTGGCGGTGATCGTATTCTTTTGGAAGGATATCCTGGCCCTGCTCAGCGATCTTAAACTCCTGGCCCTTGCGGCCTTAGTTACCCTGATCACGGGCGGTATCGGCATATTGGGCCAAGATCTCTTTGAAAGCCTCTTTGCCTCAACCAATGCCGTGGCCGCAGCCTGGATATTTACCGGGCTCCTGCTTATCGCTACAAAAAAGATTAGCCGTTTAGACAGGGATAAGCTTAATCTCAAGGATGCGTTTATTCTGGGCCTGACCCAGGGCCTGGCGGTCATCCCGGGGATCTCCCGCTCAGGGATAACCATCTCCACATTATTCTTCAGAAAAGTCACTCGTCAGCTCGCTTTTACCTTTTCATTCCTGGTCTCTATACCGATAATTTTAGGAGCAGCTCTCCTGGAGGAGCGCAAAATCAAGGCGGTGCCCGAAGCGGACATCAAGAACCTGGTTACGGGCTTTATCTTTAGTTTTCTCGCCGGGATGCTTGCGCTTTTACTCTTAAAGGTGATCATAAGCAAAGCCAGATTTTATTATTTCGGATATTACTGTATTTTGATAGCAGTAATTACGCTGCTGTTTATAAGATGAGCATAGTCGTTCTGGGCACAGTGGCTCTGGATAGCGTGAAAACCCCTTTTGGCAAAAGAAAAGAATTGCTGGGAGGGTCAGCCGCGCATTTTTCCATGGCTGCCCGGATTTTTACCACGGTCAACCTGGTGGCGATCGTGGGAAAAGATTTCCCGGCCAAACACATCGCTTTTTTGAGGAGCAAAGGCCTGAATCTCACCTCTCTGATCATAGATAAAGGAAAAACCTTCAGATGGGAGGGGGAATACAGCGGGGATTTAAATACCGCCCTGACCTTGAATACCGAATTAGGAGTGCTTTCGGTGTTCAAGCCGAGCGTCTCGGAAGAGCAGCGCAAGATAAAGAATATATTCCTGGCGAATGTTGACCCGGATATACAGGCCCACCTTTTGGCTAAGATGCGCGGACCTGAGCTGGTGGGTTTAGACAGCATGAATTACTGGATCCATCATAAGCGCAAAGAATTGATCAGGCTGCTTAAGCATATAGATATATACGTAGCCAATGATCAGGAGGCCCGCGCCTTAAGCGGGGAGAACAATTTAATCAAGGCGGCAAAAGCTTTAAGGGGTTACGGCTCAAGGATGGTGTTGATCAAAAAGGGGGAGCACGGGGTTTTGTTTTATAGCGACAGGTTTATTTTTTCCCTGCCGGCATACCCGGTGGAGAAAGTAATTGATCCTACGGGCGCCGGGGATACCTTTGCCGGGGGGTTTATGGGTTACCTGGCCAGGGTAGGCAGGATAAATTCCTTGAATTTAAAGAAAGCCTTGGGCTTCGGAACGGTTGCCGCGTCTTTCAATGTGGAGGATTTTGGCTTGAACAGAACCAGTAAACTAAAGCCCCGGGATCTGCGGAGGCGGATGATTAAATTTAAAGAATGCTTTCACTTTAACCTTTAAGAGCAGCGGAAGGAGAATGATATGCTGGAAGAGAAGATCCTCAATGATTATAAAAGCGCGATGAAAGCCCGAGACAACCTGAAGAGCTCGGTCTTAAGTTTTCTGCGGGCCGACATGATCAATCAGGCAACCGCCAAAAAGAAGGCCGTACTGGATGACGCCGAAATTATCGCGGTAATCAAAAAACAGATCAAGCAGCGCCAGGATTCCATCGAACAGTTCACTAAAGGCAACAGGCTGGAGATGGCGGATAAAGAGAAAAAAGAATGCGAGATCTTAAAAACCTATCTTCCGCCGGAATTATCTGAAAGCCAGATCAAAGCTTTGATCGAAGAGGCGATCGCCTCAACCGGGGCAAACAGCGCCAAAGATATGGGCCGGGTGATGAAAGAATTGACCGCCAGAATAGCCGGCCAGGCTGACGGCAAATTGGTAAGTGAGCTGGTAAGGCAAAGGCTGGCTTAGCTCTTTCTAGAAAATCAAGAGATGTTTTCTTCGTTAAAGGTAAGATATTTTCGCATTTATTGGCTGGGCATGTTCGTGTCCCTGATAGGCACCTGGGTTCAGAACGTGGCCCAGAGCTGGCTGGTATTCCAACTGACTAATTCCGCCTTCCTTCTTGGCGTAGTGGGATTCTTGGGTTCTATTCCCATATTCCTGCTTTCATTATTCGGCGGGGTCCTGGCTGACAGGGTGGATAAAAGGAACATTCTTATCTTTACCCAGATATTCTTTATGCTGCTTGCCTTTCTGCTGGCATTTTTAACCCAGTTCCAGCTTATTAAGCCGCAGCAGATCATGGCTATCGCTTTGCTCAACGGGGTGATCATGGCATTTGATGCCCCGGCAAGGCAGTCGATCGTGGTGGAACTGGTGGGAAGGGAACATATTTTTAATGCCATTGTTTTGAACTCAGTGGCTTTTAATTCTTCGCGGTTCATAGGCCCTGCGATCGCCGGGGTTTTGATATCCCTGATCGGCATGAGTGGTTGTTTCTACTTGAATGGGATAAGTTTTTTGGCGGTAATTGCCGCCTTATTTTGGATCAAGCCGGTAAAGAATAGCGCGGCACAAAAAAATAATTCCGCGCTTCGCGATCTTAAAGAGGGTCTTCTCTTTATCAGCCGCAACCGCCTTATCCTGGGCCTCCTAAGTATAGTAGCCGCGGTAAGCCTCTTTGGCATCTCTTATGTCATACTTATGCCGGTTGTCGCCGATAATGTATTGGCTGTGGGGGCAAAGGGTTTGGGGTTGCTTATCTCTAGCGCAGGGCTGGGAGCTTTGGCAGGCGCCTTAGCCCTGGCTCGTCTGGGTGATTTCAAATATAAGGGCAGGCTTCTTTCAGCTTCAGTATTTTCTTTTTCCCTTTCCTTGATTCTCTTCTCGCTATCCAGGAATTTTCTGTTGTCCCTTTTTTCCCTGGTCTTTATAGGATGCTCCAGCGTTATTGCTATTGCTTTAGTCAACACCCTGCTCCAAGTCAATGTGCCCGATGAACTCCGCGGCAGGGTAATGAGCCTGTTTATGATCACCTTTGCCGGGATCATGCCTTTTGGCAGTTTGCTCTCAGGGGGACTTGCGCAGGGAATGGGGGTATCAATCGCGCTATTTCTTTGTGGTCTGATCTGCCTGTTATTGTTTGCGTTGATCAACCTTTTCTTTCCTGGGTTAAGGAGGTTATGATGAAGGTCCTGCCTCGTAACTTAGGATTATACTTGCTCGCTTACGCTCGCAAGTATTTCGCTAAATAAAGACTTAAGGTGCTTAAATTTTATTTGATTTATTGTTGTATTTTGCTAGAATTAGAACTGTAAGGAGGTGAGCCAAAGCCTTATAAACCAAGGCAGCAAAACGGTATAATATAGATAATATATATAATCAGCAGGTTGCAGAGAGGAGAAAGGTATGAAAAGGTTATTAGTTTTTGTGTCAGCGGTCTTGATGCTAGCGGCATTATCCGGTTGCGGCAAGAAACAGGAGATGGAGGAGTTGCAGCCCATTACCATGGAATCTTTAAGCGTGCCAGCCGCCCCTG
>JAHFFQ010000012.1 GCA_023247875.1 Candidatus Omnitrophota bacterium
TCTTAAAAATTTGGTGGAGCTGAGGAGGATCGAACTCCTGACCCCTTGCATGCCATGCAAGTGCTCTCCCAGCTGAGCTACAGCCCCAAAATTTCTATATTTAATTTAACTGTTGACCTTTGCTATTTTAGAATATAAAATGTGGAACGTCAACCTAAAATTATTGCCGAGGTGGCGGAATGGCTTACGCGGCGGTCTCAAAAACCGTTGAGGGCAACCTCATGAGGGTTCAACTCCCTCTCTCGGCATTTTTAACCATGGATAAAGATAGTTCACCCAGATGGACTCCTCATCTCGCCTATATAGTCGGATTAATTACAACCGACGGATCACTCTCAAAAGATAAAAGGCATATTGACTTTACATCTACCGACTTACAATTATTGAGAACTTTCAAGAAATGCCTTTCATTAAAAAACAGCGTCTCCGAGAAATCTGTTTCAATTAAGTCGGATAAAAAAGCTTACCATATACAATTTAGCGACGTTAATTTTTACAATTGGTTATTAACAATCGGTTTAATGCCTAACAAGACTTATCATTTAGGAAAAATAAACATCCCCGGATCGTATTTCAGGGATTTACTATAAGCCGGGCCTGCCCTGTTTAACCCGCAAAAGAAAATTAGCTGAAAGATTTTTACCTCATCTTTCAGCTAATTAAAATACGCCTAAACCTTCCTCTAATAAAAACTCGGCGGGAGGCGTGCCCATTTTTTAATTACCGCATCGCGAAATTAAGTAACGAACCGGTAACCAGGCCCACGGCAAGCATGATCAGGCTGGCCTTGATCAGGTCCTTTAGCCCCAGCTCCTTGAAGAAGACGAAAAATGTAGCCAGGCAGGGAAAAGATATTGCCAGGAGCACGGAGGTAATAAACAGCTGCTTGACGGTCAATGCCAGCGGCATAAGCATGCCTACCGCCACATCCTTCCTGAATAACCCCATTACCAGGGAAACTATCGCTTCCTTAGGCAGGCCGAAGAGCCCCTTAACTACGGGGGCAAATATACCGGTAAAGAAATCAAACAACTTGAAGTATAAAAGCACATTCACTAGCAAAACACCCAGCAAGACCAGCGGCGCAGCTTCGATCAAAAATCCCTTGATGCGCAAAAATAATTTATGCCACAAGGGTGCCAAAGAAGGAAGCCGGTAAGGGGGGATCTCAACCAGGAATTCAGGGCTATAACCCTTGGCCGTATGGTTAAGGATTATACCTAAGACCAGCCAGACAACCAACAGAACAAGATAGACCCCGAAAACATAAAACCCGGAGAACCTGCCCAGCAAACCAAAGATCATCGCCTGGAGCGCCACGCAGGGCACGCCGATAGAGATCAATGTCGCGGCAATGAACCGCTCGCGCCTGGACTCTAAATTACGGGTAGCCAGTATGCCCGGGACATTACAGCCAAAACCCAGCAATACCGGGATGATCGCAAAACCATGCAGCCCCAGATGGTGCAAAAGATTATCCATAAGCATGGCCAGCCGCGGCAGGAACCCGATATCCTCCAGCAGGCCCAAAACAAAGTAAAATGAAATTATATAAGGCAGCACCATGGCAAACTCGATATAAGGGGCGGTGGTAAGCAGCCCTAATGACTGCTTAAAATCTATCCGGCCGTTGATCAGATCTCCAATTAATAGGTGATGCATAAAGCTTTCGTTACCCAGGAAAGAACTGAATTTAGCCAGAAGAGGCTGGTAGAAATTAAGGAATACCGGGTCAGCGATCCTGCTGATCAAATTCTCGCCGATAAAACGCACCACCTGAAAAGAAACAAAGAGCACCCCGATGGCAATAAGGGCTCCGCTGAACGGCCTTACCGAGGCATCCTCTAAGATTTCCCGCAAAGTATGATGGCGGTGGGTCAGGCTTTGAACTTGTTCAATAATAGCGCCGATATCCTGCCAGCGCTGGCGGTGGGAAAATTTATCGCGTAAGACCGGTTTTGCCTCATGGATCCTCTCTAAAAGCAGTTTTATGCCTGAACCGGTGATCGCGCAGGTAGATATCACCGGAACACCCAGGATCTTCTCCAGCTTATCCACCTCAAGGCTTACACCGTGATGCTTAGCCTCATCGCACATATTCAGGGAAACCACCAGCGGCAGCCCGGCCTCGAGCAACTGCAAAGTCAGATAGAGATTCCGTTCTAGATTTGTGGAATCGACGATATTAATCACCACGATTTCATCTTTGGGATACTCATTCAACAACGATACCGCGACCTCCTCTGATTTGGAGGCAGGCTCAAGGGAATATGTCCCGGGGAGATCCACCACCTCGATCTCCCGATCCCCAAGTTTCAGGAATCCGCGCATGATCTCAACTGTGGTACCGGCATAATTAGAAGAGATGACCCGCACCCCGGTAAGCCGCGAGAAGACTACGCTTTTGCCGACATTGGGGTTACCAATTAAGAATATCTTTTTGATCATTGTATCTCGACCATGACTTTATTGGCCACTCCATGCCCTAAAACCAAAACACTTCTGCCCACCTTGATCGCTACCGGCCCCCTAAGGCCGATAGAGCTTATCTTGGTAATCTCCCTGCCATGATAGATCCCCATACTCATAAATTTATTCTGCAGCCTCATGCCGGCGGAGATATCGCAAATAACCCCCTTTTGTTTTTCCTTCATCTGCCTTAAGCTTATTTTCTTCATTTTGCTCCGATATACGGGGCTATTGCCTTATACACCCTGCCGGCAACAAGCTTGTATCCCTTCTCATTGGGATGAAAAAAATCGCTTTTCATCGCCGGATTGGTAATGATCCTGCTTAAAACTGACGGGACAAATATCGCCTTCTTCTCCCTGGCCAGCTTCTTAAAATCCCTCCTGTACTCCTTAAAAAACATCCCGGAACTGATATCCACCAAAGCCACCATTGCACCTTTCTCCTGGATGCGGTCAATGATCCGGGAGAGATTTTTTACCGTGTCCTCCCGTGGGATCTTTTTTAGAAAATCATTTCCGCAGAACTCTACGATAACCAAACGCGGGTCCTTGGCCAAAACATCATCATCCAGGCGTTCTAAGGCCAGGAATGTGGTATCCCCATCCACCCCGGCATTGATCACCGGCAGCTTAACCATATGCCTTAAATTCGCAGGGTAATCTTCCCCGGTATTTGCCCCGTAGCCAAAGGTAATGCTGTCACCAAAGCAAACAATATTCTCCCCTTTGTTCTCTGCGTTCCTGATCTCCGGCTTTGCGCAGCCTGCCAAAGCCAGGATTAACGCAAGCAAGCCAATACCATAATTAATTTTTCTCATGTTTTAACCTTAACTGGCCGCAGGCAGCGTCAATATCCTGGCCCCGCTCCCTTCTTAATGTAACATTAATTCCGGCTTTAAACAAATGCTCTTTAAAAAAGGTTATTTCCGTTTTCTCAGGAGGCATGATCTTTAATTCCGGTATCGGGTTTGCCGCGATCAGGTTAACCTTGGCTAACCTTAAATCCTTTAAAAGCGCGACTAATTTTTGCGCCGAAGTTAAATCCGAATTCAGGCCCTTAACCAATATATACTCAAAGGTAATCTGGCGGTTGGTTTTGGCAATATATTCATGGCAACACCTGATTAAATCCGCAAGGGGGTATTTTCTATTCACCGGCATGATCTCTGAACGCAGCCGGTCGCTGGCTGCGTGCAAAGATATGGAAAGCTCTACCTGCAACTCTTCATCCTGCAGCTTTTTTATGCCGGGGATAATCCCGCAGGTAGAGATGGTGATCCGCCTGGCTCCGATATTAAAAGCATACGGGGCGTTAATAACCCGGATCGCCTTAAGCACATTTTCATAATTATCCAGCGGCTCCCCTGTGCCCATAAATACAACGTGCGTTAAGGGGTCTTTCTGGCTGTTATTTTTTAAATAAAGCACCTCATCCAGGATCTCCCCCGCGCTTAAATTACGCTTAAAGCCTTTTAGCGCGCTTGCGCAGAACCCGCAGGCAAATTTACAGCCTGCCTGCGAAGAGATGCAGCCGGTAACTGCGCGGAGGCGCGCACCGGCCGCTCCGGTAAGGCCGGATGCCCGCCCTCTCATAGGTATGCTTACCGCCTCAACCAGATTGTCATCCTTTAGCTGAAAAAGTAATTTGGCAGTCCCGTCAGCTGATCTCTGTAAATCCACCAGCTCCAGCCCTAAAATATAAAAGTCATCTGCCAGGGTTTTCCTTAGGGTCGCTGGCAGATCACTCATGGTGCTGAATTCAAAAGCCCCTCTTTGGTAGATCCAGCTAAATATCTGCCCGGCATGATACTTGGGAGCACCCCAGGAGAACAATTTATCCTCTAATTCCCTTAAGCTTAACTCCTTAATATCCTGCATAATAATTCAGGAACGGCCCCTGAGCTGTTCTTTGTCGATTTTACCGGTGCGGTTCTTGGGAAGTGCCGCGCAAAACTCAAAATAGTGCGGGATCTTGAAATGCGCCAAATGCTGACGCAGGAAAAAACGCAAATCTTCTTCGGTAATATTCTTTCCTTCTTTGACCGCCAGGAAGGCCTTGGGCACCTCCCCTCTTAATCTATCAGCTACCCCGATCACCGCTGCCTCGGCAATATCCGGATGTTTTTGCAGAACCGCTTCTACCTCCGGCTCAAAAACTATCTCCCCGCCGACCTTGATCATCTCTTTTTTTCTACCTACGATATAAAGAAAACTTTCACTGTCAAACCTGCCCAGGTCCCCTGTATGGAACCAGCCGTCGCGGATAGTTTCCCGGGTCAACTTTTCATCCTTAAAATACCCGTCGGTAACTACCCAGCTTTTTACCGCCACCTCCCCTACCTCGCCGGGCTTAAGTTCCTGATTGTTTTCCGAGAATATCTTTACCTTGATCCACGGCGCAGGCCGGCCCACACTCTCAATATTTTTTGAGCCCATAGGCAGAACCACGGTGGGGGCATTGGTCTCAGTCAGGCCCCAACCGTTCAAAAGAGAGACCTTGGGGCAGAACTGCTGGAACCTGCGCAAGGCATCCGGTGAATTGGAGGCACCGAAGGTAACGATCCAGCGCAGGCTCGAGAGGTCAAATATCTCAAATTCTTTTAGCTGCAAGAGCGCGTAATACATAGAGGGGACGAGCCAGAAAAAATTAACCTTGTAATTCTGCACATTCTTTAAAAAATCCAGCGGGCTAAAACGCTCCATTAATACCAGGGTCAGGCCAAAGCTAATGGTGTTCTGAATATAGATCAAGCCGCCTAAATGCGAAAATGGCAGGGCGCAAAGCGTAATATCCCCCGGCTTTATATCCGCGTTCACAAAAAAAGCCATGGATTGCGGCGGGGCATCCAGCTGGGCGTAATTGATCAAAACACCTTTGGGTTTGCCGGTTGTGCCGGAGGTATAAAAGATTATGGCATGATCTTTATTCTCGGTCTTTACCTGCGGCGCCCGAACCTCTCCCTGTCCGATAAGCTCCTCAAAACTTATTCCCCCCTCCTCCTTTGACTGACAGGAAATAATCTGTTTTAGCGAGGGGATATTCTTCTTGAGATGATCAAAAGAAATATTGGCTTTGTGCTTGGTGATAAGGGCTTTTACTTCGGCGTGAGCGGCGCAGGAGATTATTTCATCTTCGGTTAGCATGAAGTCTAAAGGAACGGCGCAGGCGCCGATAGACCAGATGGCCAAATAGCTGAAAATATACTCCGGCCAGTTAGGCAGGTAAATGGCAACTTTATCCCCGCGGACAATCCCAAGTTTAAGCAGTCCCTGACTAAGAGAAAAAACCCTGTCTTTAAGCTGTATAAAGGTTAAATTGTCTCCGCGGAAGATGATCGCCGGGCTCTGCGGTAATTCTTTTGCCAGCTTTTCTAAAACTTCAATTACATTCATTAGAATCCATACCAGTAATTTACCAAGGGCTTGCCTTCACTGGATTTATCCGTGATCACATTTTTGACGCGGGTATACTCCAAAAAACCTTCCCTGCCTAACTCCTTGCCGAAGCCGCTTTGCTTAAACCCGCCGTAAGGAAGCTGGTTATAAAACATGCCGTAAGTATTGATCCAGACAGTGCCGGAATTTATTTTCTTGGCCAGCCCATCTGCTAAAGAAATATCGCTTGTCCAGATGCAGCTGGCTAAAGCAAAATCTACGCTATTGGCCAGAGCCACTGCCTCATCCGAACCGGAAAACTTATGGATAAGAGCTACCGGGCCAAAAACCTCCTCTTTAAAAACATGGCTGTGGCTGCTTACGTCAATCAGAAGTGTCGGCTCAAAGTAATAACCGTTCTTAAGTTCGGGGGCTTCCGGGATCTTGCCGCCGCAGATGACTTTTGCGCCTTCGGCTTTTGCCTTCTCAATATAGGCGATCACCTTTTTACGCTGGCTGTCGCTGATCAAAGGGCCCATCTGCGTCTGGAAATCTTCCGCCAGCCCCAATTTTATCCGCCTGGCCTTTTCCACAAAACCAGCCACAAATTTATCGTAAATACTTTCTTGAACGAGAAAACGCGACATCGCGGTGCACATCTGGCCCTGGTTTAAAAATATGGAAACCAGGCAGCTGTTTATCGCCACATCCAGATCCGCGTCGCCAAACACCAGGGCCGCGGATTTACCTCCCAGCTCCATGATCAGTTTTTTTACGTTCTTGGAAGAATACTGCAATATCTGTTTTCCTATTTCATTGCTGCCGGTAAAAGAGATCATATCCACCCGCTTATCCGCGCAAAGCGCCTCCCCTATTTTTGCGCCGCTGGCGTTGATAACATTGACCACCCCGGCGGGTAAGCCGGCTTTATGCATGATCTTAGCGAGCTCTAAGGCAGTAAGCGGGGTAAGGCTGGATGGTTTTAAAATAACCGTGTTGCCGGCAGCTAAGCAAGAGGCTAATTTCCAGCAGGCGATCAAAAGCGGGTAGTTCCAGGGAACGATCAATACTACTACCCCCACAGGCTCCCGCTCCAACCGGGCTTTTGCACCTTCCGGCAAGACAGGCTGTTCATCCTTTAGGTAATCAATAAAATTATTGGCGATGAATTCAAAGGTTTTGGCGCCTGAAGGGATATCCATAAAGGTGGTTTCTTTTATGGGCTTGCCGGTATTCTGCGTTTCTAACTGCGCAAGCTCGGCGGCATTATCCAAGATACCCGCGCAGATCTTAAGGATAAACTCCTTGCGCTGCTCCAGGGAAAACTGCGGCCATGGCCCATGATCAAAGGCCTCCCTGGCGCTGGATAAAGCAAAATCCACTTCTTTCATTGAAGCAAGCGACGCCTCGGTAATCACCTTGCCTGTCGAGGGATTAATGATATTCTGCTTTTCAGCGGTCTCTATAAATTGATTGTTGATAAAAAGCGGGTATTTTGAGTTCATTTGATCTTCACCTTCTTAAACAGGGCAAATAACCGGCTAAACGGCACATACCATTTGGAAAGCTGGCCTAACTGTCCGCTTAATTTCATTTTCCCCTGGGTAACCGCAACGAATGAATCCAGCTTGCCCAAAAATACCTGCTCCCAGACCGCGCTGGGCGCCGAAATTACAAAAGGGGCATCGCTGTCCGTATCCAACTTCACTATTTTACCTTTTTCAAAATTAAATTTAAAAACCTCGCCGTTATCATCAAGTTTAATCGCTAATTTCACTGTCAGGTCAAGTTCCCTGCCTTTTTGCGCGATAAATTCATCCTTATTCACCAGCTCTACGATCGCCTGGATATGCTTGCGAGAGAACATTTCATACGCCGGGTCATTGCGCTTCAAGTCATCATTTAATGCTGTATCCAAATCATCCAGCGCATCCTTGTCAAATAGCCGGGCAACTGCTGCGCTCTTAACTGCCTCCTCCAATGCCTCGGTAATGCTCAATGCCTCTTCAAACTTATCGGCGATCGCCACTGTCCCGTGATTTTTTAACACTACCAGGTTATTTGTTTTTAACGCGGCAATTACCGGAGCAGGATCCGTAACTGTTGGTGTTTGCTGGGGGATAACCGGCACATCACCCAGATAAAATTTAGTCTCAAAGCTCATGGCTTTGAGTTCCTTGGCAACCGCGAAATACCCGTTAATCAAAGGCGGGTGGCAATGGACCACGACTTTAACGGTAAAGTTCTTATAGACCAAGCTGTGCAAGGGCAACTCGGAACTTGGAGTCAAGCCTCCCTCGGATTTACCATCGGCCAAACTTACCTTTACTATATCGTTTTCTTTCAACTGGCCTAAAAAGGTGCCGCTGGCGGTGATAAGGATATTTTCCCCATCGAGCTTAGCGCTTAAATTCCCGGATTTGGCTACCGCCAAACCTGCCGCGTAGAGCCTTTTGCCTACCCGGATGATCTCTGACTTCAACTCCTGCTCTGACATTTAAACCTCCAGATGGATATGCCGGGTAATTAACTTTGCCGGCGTAATATCAAAGGCGGGATAATATGCCTTCACATTCTTCGGCGCCAGATATAATCCCTGGTAGATCTTCAGCTCATCCCCGTGGCGGACCTCGATTTTGATATCCCTGCCCCTTTTTAATTTCGACGGAGGAGGGCATAAGACATAAAAAGGGATTTTAAAATATTTAGCTACAACCGCTATCTGATAGGTCCCGATCTTATTGGCAATATCCCCGTTTTGGGTAAGATGGTCTGCTCCGACCATAACCTTGGTTACTTTGCCTTGAGAGAGTAAGTAAGCCACCATGTTGTCGGTGATAATAGTCACTGGGAATCCGGCGCGCTGGATCTCCCAGGCAGTAAGCCGTGAGCCCTGCAGATAAGGCCGCGTCTCGGTGACATAAAAACTTATCTTTTTGCCTTGCCTTCGGGCAAATTCAGCGATCAAGGGCATCAGGCCGCTGACATTACAGTGGGTCAGGATCACATCCCGGTTTTCAAGCAGCTTGGCAGCTTCTTGTGCCTGCTGGATCCTTTTGGCTCTAAGCATCTCCAGAAAACCCAGGATACTTTTCTCAAGAGGAACCCCGCTCTTTTCCCAGCCCAAGACCATATCAGTCAAAACCTTAAAAGCCAGTGTCGGCCGGGTGGCGTTGATCGCTCCGGCAACTTTATTTAAATCTTTTTTCTGCCGGTTGCTCAAAATAAAGGTATACATTACCAGAAGCACCTGGCCAACAGCGCGGGTCTTCATTTCTTTGATCGCCTTACAGGCATCCTGGTAATTCCTGGCCTTTATATAGGTGAGCTTCTGCGGAAGTTTAGTCTCATCTAAGATATAAATTGTGTTTCCTTTAAGTTGAATCGGCCAGAAAAGGGGAGAAAATTTCATAGTTATTTCCCTTCCATTTTTTTAACTACCTCTAAAGCGATCTTGATCAAGTTACTTTCCGCCATATAATAAAGCGGGTTCATAAATCCCATCTCTCCGGTGACCACATTATCGCTTACCGCTAAAATAGAACCGGCCTTGATATTATAGGTCTGGGCAATGGTCAGGAGCGTTGAGGAGACCATATCCACTGCCTTTGCTCCCTCTTTGCGTTTTGTCTCAACGATCTGGCGGGTCTCGCGCAGCAGCGCATCCGTGGTCCAGGCCTTGCCCCGATGCACGTTCAAACCCATACCTTTGGCAACATCATATAATAGATCCGAAATCTTCTTATCGCTTACTGTCTTAAAATCTTTATCCACGTAATAAGGGGTCACCCCGTCACCGCGGATGGCCTCGTCAACGACAAATAAATCTCCTACTTTAATGTTTTCATCTAAAGCGCCGCAGGTGCCGATGCGGATGATATTTTGAATGCCGGAGTTGCAGATTACCTCCGTAGTGATGGAGGTATCGGTGGAGAACCTGCCGCCATTAATTCCGGTAACCTTTATCCCCTCATATGTGCCGGTGTACATGGTGTATTCCATGAATGAGAAATTGCGCACCGGATTTTCGATCTTCTTCATCAGAACATCCAGCCTGTCCTTTGGCCCGGGCACAATGGCATATTTGCCCACATCCTCGGGCCTTAGCTGCACCATGGCTGTCAAATCTTTACCTGTCAAATGAACTTCCTTTTGCATCTGCATATCAATTTTCTCCTTTTTAAGCGCGGTACATAATTACATTTGCCTTCTCAAGCGTGATCAGCCCTTCCTTGACCATATCATCCAGCTGCGGGAGGAACTGATTGATTTTTTCTTCACTGTCCACAATTTCAATGATCACCGGCAGGTCCTCGGAAAGCCGCAGGAGGTTTGCGGTATGCATATGGCTTTTGCAGCCAAAACCCATAAACCCCTTGATCGCTGTAGCTCCGGCCAGCCCTTTTTTCTTGGCTAAAAGTATGATCTCTTCATAAAGCGGCTTAGCATTCCATTTGTCCGCCTCTCCGATAAATATTCTTAAAAGCTTTCCATCCGCGGGAATTTTCATATTATCTCTCCTAATAGGCTTCCTGCCCTGAATAATATAAATCCTAAGATCACACTGGCGAAGATATTGGTAAAGCCGCGCATTGCCTGCCCACTTCTCACCAAGTTATCGGTTTCAAATATCAAGGTTGAGAACGTAGTAAATGCCCCGCAAAAGCCGATCATCAAGAGAACCCTGGCATCCGGACCAAGTATAAACTTCTTCTCCGCCAGGGAAGCCAAAACTCCCAGGATAAAACATCCGCTGATATTGACAATCAGCGTGCCGTAGGGAAAACCGGTTCCCGCGAGTCTATAGACAGCCCCGGCCAATAAATACCTGGCAACCGTCCCCACCGCACCCCCGATAATCAAATTTAATAATTTTATCATAATTTCTTAACGCGTCTGTTTTGTCTTGTTTCTCGCAGGGACGCTCGTTTTGCCCCGGCGTGGCAAAACTTCGCTCGGGTCGGCTGGCGTCGCTCTCACTTAGTCCCCATTAGCGGGTGAACCGTGCCCACTCCTTGCCTCCACGCCCTGCTCCGAAACAAGCCAATCCATCCGCTAAATTAAATAATATATGCTAATATTTACCCCTATTGGGCGAAACCTACAACTGGATTTACTGTCAAAAGGATAATGTCTTTCTTAATCAAGATAACTTTATATTCGCTTCTCCCGCCTTCTCTATAAGATAATTTATAAACGCTGAACAGGTAACTAACATATACTTTGCATCTGCAAATTTCAATTTAGAACCTTTCATAAGCGAATGCCTAACCCCTTCTTCATCGCTTGTATATCCATACAAAGAACTAAATGCTTTTTCTAAAGCTGGGTGTAACTCTACTTTCTCTTTTATTTTCTTGATGGCTTCTCCGAGCGTAGCTTTAGGGCTACCCGTTACTAATTTGCTAATTGTCTCAACCGCGCTTATAGACTCTTTAATAGAATTCCTGTAATCGGGTGACTGTCTATCTGAAAGCAAGTCCAATGCTCTCTCGAGATGAGTATATACTGGTTTTAAGGGCCTTGATTCAGCAAGGGCCTGCTCTATTGAATTTATTTCTTCTGCCGATGTTATCCGGGCTATTTGCTTCCCAACAAATCTATATGCAGAAACTTCTCGTTCTAACATCGTATTACAAGCAACAATAAACTTATCGACAATATAATCGTAATCATACTTGTTTGCAACAAATTCTATAAAATCGTAAACTTGATCCCAATCTGCCTTGAAAAAATAAACCCTAATATCTTCCAGAATCCTACTCCAGCGACTAGGTATCATATCGATTGGTTCTTTAAAATAGTGGAGCCATAAAACTTGAACTAACGATGTCATTTTAGCATCGGTACTATAATATACATCACTAGTCCTATCCCAAAAATATAAAACTAAACAACTCCATAGGCTATTCCGCAAGTCATCATCCATAGAGTCTACTTGTATTATACTTTTAATAGGTCTCTTGTTTATTCTTTGTGAGAATAGCATTTGTAATTTTTAAATTATTTGTTCGGCTTTTATTTTCCAAACTGCCCCGCATGTACTCGAACCTAAACCATGAACATGCGAATGAATATTTTATACTACGCTTTAAATGAACCTGGCAAGGTTGGAGCGAATGGAGGTTTTAGCCAAAGCAGCTTGAGCGTTTTCGGGTATCCCGGTGGAGCGAAGCGACAACACCGGGACGGCGAAGCTGTTTGAGTGCCGTCTCCGCTAGAGCGGGACGGCCGAGTTCTGCAGCCGCCGAAAATGCGAAAGACCTTTGGCGTTAAAAAACCGACCTGAGCTACAAGCTTGGCAGGTTCATTTTAAAGAGCGAATAATTTGTCTAAATTGCCGCCAAGGATGTTTTGCTTATCCTCGGCGGAAATATCCAGGTCATTGACGGCCTTGATGCCCGCTGCAATATCCTTCTTTGCCGGCCAGTCGCTTCCCCAAAGAATATGCCTGGGCCCCATAAGATCAAGGGCAAGCAGGAAATTTGCTTTAGTGGTATCCCCGCTAGTATCCACGTAAATATTCTTGAAATAATCCGAAGGATTGCCCTGCAGGTCCTTGACAAAATTTATTGAACGCAGCATCTGATAAGTCGCGTCAAAGCGCTGCTTAAGATAGCAGATCGCTCCTCCAAAATGGGCAAAAATGAAACTGACCTTGGGATACTGCCGCAGGATATCCGACATCAGCAGCTTGCCGATGGAGATAGTCGTATCAAAAACATATTCAACCACCGGGGTAAGCAATGGGTCCTTTACCCGCTCAAAACCTATGGGGTTGACGATCTGCGGATGCACGAAAAGCGGGATGCCCTTATCTTGCGCTTCCTTATATATAGGCAAGAACATCAGATCATCCAGATAAATTCCGTTATAGCTTGACGCAAGGGAGACGGCCTTAAACCCCAGATCATTGGTTACGCGCCTTAATTCATCCAGCATATCAATGGAATTATCCACCGGAAGGACCGCAGCACCGATAAACCTTTTAGGGTAACGCTTAAGGATCTTGCCGACATTATCATTGTAAATATGCGTCACCTGGCTGATGCTGCCTAATTTCAAATGCGCATCCGAGGTGGGATAAGACAAAACCGCCTGATCAATACCCGCCTGATCCATCATTTTTAGCTGCGCCTCAATATCCCCCCAGCCCTTATGGAAGAAGTGGGCATTGGAGATTATCTCGCCAGGCAGCCAGTGACTATGTGCGTCGATCAACATTCAATGCTCCCTCTAATGGGACTCCGTACTCTTTATAATGCGTTGAAGCATCTCTTTTTCATAGAGGGATTTTATCTCCTCCAAACCCTTTTTGCCGATCTCCTTGGTGATCACCTTTTCAATAGCATCCAGCTTTATCTCTGAAAAGATGAAGTCGGGATTGATCTTTTTATCCTGATCCCGAAACTCCGCGCAGGATTTCTCTTTGTTTTCAATATATTGCTGGAAATCATCGACCTGCCTTTGCAAGGCCTCCTTTTCATGAGGAAGATACACGCCTAAGAGTTCTTTTTCCATCTCAAGCAGGATATCTTTATCGATATCCACCTGGGTGAATTTTCTTTCGTATTTATCAAATGTTTCCTTTGCCGCCTTATACAACCAGACAAAATAACGCTTCTTCAGATTTTTCTCATCCTGACTGTTCATTTTTCCTCCCTGCGCAGAAGCGCGTACCGGCTTCCCCGATAAAGCCGGGTATTATTTCTTAACAAGTTCCACGGTATCAAAATAAAGCGTGCCCTTTGACTCAGGCAACGGCTCAAACTGGAATACCTTGATCGGGAAATCCAACTGGCCGTTCTTGTCCGCGCCATCCGGCTGCCAGTCATCACGCACCATGAATTTATCAAATTTACAAACGATCTGCTTCCAGCCCTTGAAATTATCCTCAAGCATAAAACGCCAGATCTCTCCACCGTTATCTTTTATATCAAAAGCGATCTTTGCTTTGGAATCCATGCCGTACATATAAAAACTTATGGCACTGTAATTCTCCCATTTGATATCCTCCGGCTTTAGCGACCAGTTGGCATTTTTGGCATCCAGGCCTGTGCCGCGGGCAACATAAATATACCCTCCGGGTGCTGCGTCATAGACAACCTTAAGCGCCTGGTTACCGGTATTCTTAATGTCGGTAGCCTGGGTAACCTCCACGCCCGAACCGTTACCTGAGCCGAAATCAACCGTGCCTTCCGGACCGCCGGAAACCGAGATCTCAAAATCATCGATCAGTAAATTGTTACCTGCCGCAAAACATAATCCCGCCACTCCTAAAACCAGAGCTGCTGACAAAACTATTACCTTTCTCATTTTATTCTCCTTTACTATTTCCCCGGATGCTGCTGTTTAAACGGTATTACCGGCGCAGTCCAAGGTGTCTGCTGATTGATCACCGATATCTCAAGGGGGCATACATTTGCCGGAACAGTCAGGGCAAAACGCACCGCATCCTCAATTGCCTCAGTGCCCATTAAACGCGAGCTTTCGCTGGTGATATCCTTAAGTTTACCGGTAAGATCCGTATCGGTTACCCCGGGTAAAATTGAAGTGACCTTGATCCCATGGTCGCGCAACTCCCAGAATAAACCTTTGGAAAAAGCGCGTAAGCCCACCTTAAGGGAACTATAAACGATAAAATTTCTCGGGACAGGGTCAACCAGGGTGGAACCGGAAACTATGTTGATGATCGCCCCGTACTTCTGCTTCATCATGTCGTTGATCACCAGACGGATGAGCCGCACATAACCCAGATAATTGGTATGCGCCAGCTTTTCAAAATCCTCTATCGGCTGTTCATTAAAAGGGAATTGGCTGGAGACCCCGGCGCAATTGATCAGGATATCCACCTTGCCGAATTTCGCCTTGGCTTTATTTACCAGGTTTTCCAGGTCCTCTAATTTTGTCACATCGCAAGGAACGGGAAGAACCTCAACCTTATATTTGCCGGAGATCTCATCAGCGGTTTCCTTTAGGGGGCCCTCTGCCCGCGCGGCAATCGCCAGGTTTATCCCCAAGCTCGCGGCGGTGCAGGCCAAAGCCTTGCCGATACCGCGGCTTGCTCCGGTAACAATAGCAATCTTTCCCTTCAGATCTTTGTTCATTTTAAGCCTCCCTATTGTTTAATCTAAAAAGCCTCTCCAAGCATAACAGTACAAAAAGCGCGCTGCCGCAAATAATAAAACCCAGGCTGAAGCTCTTCTGCATAATCAGGCCGCCCAAACCTGCCCCCAAACCGCCCGCGATAAAACGCACCCCGCTATTCAAACTGGCAGCCTCATTCAAAAACTCCTTCGGCAAATCCGTCAGCATAGTGACCAGACCGGCATGATTGAATGTCCATCCCAGACCCCAGATAACCATGATCAATCCCAGCAGGAATATGGGTAATTTTAATAAGAGCAGCAAAACGCAAAGCAGCATGGCAATAATGCCAAAATTTACCACCTTCAGGCGGCCTAATTTATCAGCCAGGTAGCCGCCGACAACTTCACCGAATATCCCGCTTAAGCCGGTCAAGGTTACCAGCATGCTTATAACAAACTGGCCTAAAGAACGCTCGGTTGAAAAATAAACGCCCAGCCATTGCTGCACCCCATAATAGATCATGCTGACGAAGAAAATGTAGGCAAAGATCCTGATAACGCTTTTATCCTTGAAGGCTTCCAGATATCTGAAACGAAAACTCCGCCGGCCTTCTTTAAAGCTGGGTAGATAAAGATACATAAAAACCCAAAGGAGCAAGCCTGAAGCACCGGGGATTATAAATATCCACCGCCAGTGAATGATCCCGCTTAAAAACAAACCCAGCAAAGAAGCGGTGAATGTTGCGCCAAAAAATATCCCGATATGCCGGCCCCGTTTATCCTGGCTTATGTGTTTGGCGATGATGATCAAGCCCAAGGGGAATACCGATGCCCCAAAAATACCGGTTATGAGCCTGGCGAAAAAAAGAGTAGCTATGTTTCCGGAGAACCCTGCCAGGAGATTAGCCAGGGAAAAGATAAGTATGCAGATAAGCTCTACCTTCCGCGCGTCAAAGGCGCGCACAAGCGGCCCGTAAAAAAGCGCGGCTACCCCATAAGGAAGCATATACAGCCAGATTATCCGGCCCACTACGAATTGAGAAAGAGCAAAATCAGCGGCGATGGATGGAACAAGCGCCGCTGCCGCGGCAACATTAAACGATAAAACCGCGGCCTCTAAACAAAAAATGCAAAAGGTTGACCTCTTCACTTAGCCGCTTCTTTTTCAATGATCTCTTTGAATATCTTCAAATTATGCTGAGAGCCCTCATTAATGAAGCCCTCAACCTGGCTGTCACTGAACTTGGCTTTCGGGTCCATCTGAAAATGCTGTATCCAGCTCATCTCCACAGGACAGAAGTCCGTGGTTTGGCTTCCGGTAGCCAAAGCCACCCCTTCCGGTTGAGGCGTATAAAGCCAGATGATCTTCATATATATAAAAGGGAACTTCGGCTCCTCCCTTTCGGCATAAGCGAAATATTTATCCTTAAAAAGCAGGCGCCAGGATTGCCATGACTTATCATCTTCATCGGTAAGGCGAAAGGTTATCTTATTGGCCTCTTTTTTAACCACCTCCGCTTTCTTATATTCGGTGCCGAAGAGCTCTGTCCAGCGCGTGATATCATTGGAAATATCAAAAACTTTTTCGTATGGCGCGTTAATGATTATGGAATTACACGTATGCCCCATATTTCCCTCCTAATATTATGCTATTTTAGATGCCTCTCTCTTAACGGGATGGCTTGGCTTGATTTTGAGCGGGGCGTGCGCAGGCCGAGCGGGCACGGTTTCCGCCGAAGGCGGAAGAGCGAGGCCGAGCATCGAGCGTAGTGCGCCACGCTGGGGCGCACAAGCGTCCCCGCGAGAAACAAGACAAGACATACCGTTATCAATCTAAAAGAGCAACCACCCGCGCCCACGCAGCTCCTGTATTCTTTATGCGTATAGGAAAACAAATAACCTTAAATCCATGCCCGGGGAGCTTCTCCAGATTAGCCAGCCTTTCAATGTGGATGAATTCCCTTTTTCGTCCGTAAAAATGCGCGGGGTAAAATGTTTTCGGATCCTTTGTTTCCATGAATTCCTTGAGCATAAATCTATATGGCCGGTCAATGCCCATTGTGTCCACACCAAAGATCTTTATTCCTTTATCCAGAAGATAATCTATTGCCGAGACATCCACTCCGGGGTAATCGCTAAAATACCTGGGTCCGCCGTATAATTTATCCACCCCGGTATATAAAAGCACGATGTCCAGGGGCTTTAATTTATAATTTATTTTTGCCAGCGCATTCTCTATATCGGCAGCTGAAATTGTTTCATTGGGTTTTTTATGGGAGAGGTCTAATTTAACTCCATCCTGGTAACAATATTCAAGAGGGATCTCTTCGGCGGTCTTAGAGGAACGGCCCTCTGAACGTGTGCCGTAATGAAAAGAGTAATCCAGGTGGGTGCCGATATGCACCGGCGCGTGCACGGTTTCCAGGGATAAGAATTCTTCATCAGGCAGCTGCTCTTTCTTTACGATACGGCTGCCCAAGGCATATTTTATCTTGCCCAGCAGGGTCTTTCCCATGATCAGGCGGTTAAATTTTTCCACTCCGGCTTTATGGGATACCCGTTCAATAAAAACCTTGTGCACCTCAAAGGCCTTCTCGTCAATTGGCAGGCTCAGGTCAATTATCTTCATTTGGCCAGTTTTGACTGGATATTGTTGGCGATCTCGCTAACCGTTGAGCTTTTGGTGATCTCTTTGGGGCTTAACTTCACTCCGAATGATTTCTCCAGGGCGATCACCGACTCCACCATCTCGGTAGAATCAACCCCGATAGAGTCCTGCAAAGATACCTCGTCTTTAAGTTCCTCAAGCTTTACCTTTAAGAGATTGCTTAACACTTCCTTTATTTTCGCTTTTGTATCCATAAACGTCCTCCCGTCACACTTGCACTTCCCCCTTGGTTGCGGCTGCTTCCCATTTATTGATGCCATTCATAACATCCTGAAAACAAAGTTTGGCCAGCGGGTCAAAATTACTCTCCATAATACGG
>JAHFFQ010000174.1 GCA_023247875.1 Candidatus Omnitrophota bacterium
TGGAAAAAGTATTGAAGTTAAGGGATGTTTGCGAATTTGAAATCTATCAAAAAGAATTTGAGGCGAAATGTGCCTCTTATTTCGGTGTTCCGTTTGCGCTAGGCATGTCTTCAGGGACAGCCGCTCTTTCTCTTTCGCTGGTAGCGCTGGGTATAGGGCCGGCTGATTATGTAATTACCACGCCACATACCTATATCGCAACTGCCCTGGCAATATCTGATATCGGGGCCACTCCTTTATTTGTAGATGTCAGAGAAGATTCTAATATAGACCCGGCTGAAATAGAAAAGAAAATCTCGCCTAAGGTCAAGGCCATTATTCCTGTCCATCTCTATGGGATACCTTGTTCGATAAGAGAAATTGTCGCATCGGCAAAAATACAAGGGCTTTACGTGGTTGAAGATTGCTGTCAGGCTCTAGGAGCAACTATTGAAGGTAAGAAGGTGGGAACTTTTGGAGATTTCGGATGCTTTAGCTTCCATCCTTCTAAAATAGTCGGCGGCCTGGGGGACGGCGGGATGGCCATTACCTCAGATCCCATAGTGGCGAAAAATATGGAAAGATTACGGGAGGCATTGTACAATGATAAGGAAGTGCTGAAGAGTTTAAAAACCCCTGCTTCATTAGACGTGATCCATATCCCTTTTTTAAAGGTCAAGCTGAGGCACATAAACGAAATAATAGAAAAGAAGAAATTAATCGCGAATATTTATAATTCAATGATTTCTGGGATCCCGGGAGTCATTTTGCCGCAAATTGAAAACAATTGCACAAGTTCATTCCGTAATTATACGATAAGAGTCCCGGAGAGAGGGCGTCTATTAAAATATTTGTTATCAAAAGGTATTGAAGCAAAGATCTTCTACGATACGCCGTTACATTTAAGAAATGAGTTTGCGCACCTCGGCTATGAAAAAGGCGATTTTCCTGTTTGCGAGAAAATCTATGAGGAGATAATTTCTTTGCCAATCTCATATGCTTTGGCATCCCAGGACATTGAGAAAATAGCCGGATTAATAAGAAGATTTTATGACCCCCACTAACATCATATTGTTAAAGAAAAGGGGAGCGGATCTTGGCTAAGGAATGTCTGCAGGATAAAGAAAAGCTGGCATGCTGTTACCGCAGCTTTTATAAAATGTCGATCATCCCCTCAAGGGACGGTGATGCCGTAGTCGCTACATGCGGGGATAATATGTCTTATCCGGAGAATAAGGTAATTGTTAAGGAAAATATCAAAGGTGCCTGGAATTCGCCTCAGTTTCGGTTCCAGAGGAAGCTGATATTGAAAAATGACTGGAGTCCTTGCAAAGGGGCTTGCTGTGTATTTCATCCATTTGGCCTTGAAGATAAATTCTTAGATGATCCTGATGTAAAGTCGGCGATCGCGGGAAAAAAGGAGGAGCTTGCTTATGCTCCAAAACTCCTGGCGATCATCCCTTCCCATGCCTGTAACTTCGACTGTTATTCCTGTTATCATGTTTTTAAGAAGAACAGCAGAATAAAATACCGCTTGAAAGATAATTTGCTGAAAGAAATCGAAGAGACCCTGATCCCCTCAGCCGAGAATGTGCTTATCTCCGGAGGGGAGCCATTCTTTGCGCAAGAATCGCGCGAGTTTATCGACCGGCTGGTCTTAAACCATCCGCATAAGCAAATAGCGATTAATACCAACGGATCGCTTATCCATGAATATGGGCTGGATAAGATCATAGGAAGTAACCTGCATCTTACGATCACTGTTTACGGCATGGAAGCTAAGACGTATGAGGCGGTAACAAAAAGGAATAACCGTGATATTGTCTTTTGCAACATAGAAGAGCTTATCGCGCGCCGCTATAAAAGGATGCAGTTGATTTTTCTGGTAAGCGAAAGATCCTTTAACGATAGCGAGAAATTCTGCGAATTTATTGCCGGGCATGAGGGCTTAAACGGCATAGTCAGAAACAATTGGTATGAAGGCGCAAAATTCTGGGGATTAATGAATAGATTGGAAGAAAAATACGCCAGTATCTCTTCCCGGCTTAAGTTCCAGTATCAAAATGTGTCATTGCCGAGGGCTATATACAGAAGGTTTTACAATCCGATACACTCATTGAGGTATCTACTGCGAAGATAATAAATGATGAAAAAAGAAGCCATATCACTTGCCGTTGAAAAAGTAAGGTTTTACCTGCGCGACTGGCGGATCTTGGCTAAGGAATGCCTGCAGGATAAAGAAAAGCTGGCATGCTGTTACCGCAGCTTTTATAGAATGACGATCACCCCTTCAAGGGACGGTGATGCCATAATTGCGCCATGTTGGAATAATATGTTCCATCCGGAGAATAAGGTAATTGTTAAGGAAAATATCAAAGGTGCCTGGAATTCGCCTCAGTTTCGGTTCCAGAGGAAGCTGATATTGAAAAATGACTGGAGTTTTTGCAAGGGGGCCAGTTGTGCGTTTGATTCATTTTTTCGCGAAGATAAATTCTTAGATGATCCTGATGTAAAGTCGGCGATCGCGGGAAAAAAGGAGGAGCTTGCTTATGCTCCAAAACTCCTGGCGATCATCCCTTCCCATGCCTGTAACCACGAATGTTTCAGCTGCTTTTATGTTTTTATGAAGAACAGCAGAATAAAATACCGCTTGAAAGATAATTTGCTGAAAGAAATCGAAGAGACCCTGATCCCCTCAGCCGAGAATGTGCTTATCTCCGGAGGGGAGCCATTCTTTGCGCAAGAATCGCGCGAGTTTATCGACCGGCTGGTCTTAAACCATCCGCATAAGCAAATAGCGATTAATACCAACGGATCGCTTATCCATGAATATGGGCTGGATAAGATCATAGGAAGTAACCTGCATCTTACGATCACTGTTTACGGCATGGAAGCTAAGACGTATGAGGCGGTAACAAAAAGGAATAACCGTGATATTGTCTTTTGCAACATAGAAGAGCTTATCGCGCGCCGCTATAAAAGGATGCAGTTGATTTTTCTGGTAAGCGAAAGATCCTTTAACGATAGCGAGAAATTCTGCGAATTTATTGCCGGGCATGAGGGCTTAAACGGCATAGTCAGAAACAATTGGTATGAAGGCGCAAAATTCTGGGGATTAATGAATAGATTGGAAGAAAAATACGCCAGTATCTCTTCCCGGCTTAAGTTCCAGTATCAAAATGTGTCATTGCCGAGGGCTATATACAGAAGGTTTTACAATCCGATACACTCATTGAGGTATCTACTGCGAAGATAATAAATGATGAAAAAAGAAGCCATATCACTTGCCGTTGAAAAAGTAAGGTTTTACCTGCGCGATTCCAAGAACCTTGTTTTGCGTCAATTTGGGCTGTTAAAACTCTCTACGTTAATCTTAGCCTTAACCGATAAATGCAATTTGAAATGTGTTATGTGCGATATTTGGGAAAAAAAAGGAGAGGAGATCCGAGAATTGGATTTTATTAAGATCCGGCAGCTGCTGGAACTCGGTGGTTTAAAGCAGCTTAAACATATATCCCTGACAGGAGGAGAGCCGTTTCTGCGTAAGGATATTTGTGACATAGTTTTGACAATCAAAGGTTTTTATCCCCGATCAAGCATCACCATTTCTTCGAATGGTACATTGACCGGTCAGATAATGGATTTTTTGCGCAGGACACAACAATATACGAATATCAGCATTGAACTTAGTTTGTTGGGCATAAAAACACACGATGACATCTCGGGGGTAAAGGGATCTTTTGCAAACCTTGAAAATACAATTCATGAAGTACGTAACGGGTTCCCCGCGTTGAATTTGAAGGCGAAATTCGTGATTACCCCCTGGAACTATCTTACGATTAAAGAGACAGCGGATTATTGCCAGGAGCAAAACATTCCGCTTATGTTCAAGATCGTAGAAAACGTAAGATCTTATACCAATTCCCTTAAGTACCGTCAGAATTTAGTAAACAAAAGCCTCATTTTTAATGCTGAACAACTAAAATCGATTATAGATGCGCTTAAGAAACTAAGGAATAGCCGGACAGTTAACCGGGTCTGCACGGGGCAGCTTATTAACTGTTTAGAAGGTAAGAAAATAAGCAAAAAATGCTTTGTGCCGTTCCTTTCTTTGTTTATTAATTCTGAAGGCAGCATTTATCGCTGCCGCATGCATGATCCGATAGGCAGTATTAGTAAAGAGCTTTTTAACTTTATTACCGCGGGAAATCTATTGGCAGAAAACCGGTTTGATGGTGACAGCCAAATGTGCGGTCAATGCGTTTCTCTCTTACGCTTTTTAATGTGAGACAGGCACACGTAGTCTGGCTAGCTTTATCAGTCGTTGTTTTATTTGACATTTCTTTAAAAACTTTTATGCCGCCTTTTTATAGGGCGACAAAATACGGATGGAATATTCCTGAGAATACCGCATATCAAAGAGTTGTTGAAGACAGCCCGGGCAGGCTAAGGCATATAACGATCAGGTATTTTGAGAACGGATTTAAAAGGTGGGCAGACCCGGATACAAGAAGAACCAAAATATTTATTTTGGGGGACTCATTCACGGATATGGTCTGGGTATCGACCGGAGAAGAGTGGTATTCTTACCTGCAAAAGAAATTTACTAATTCTGAATTTTTTGTTTACGGGGTCAGAGGTTACGGCTCACTCCAGGAATTTATGGTGTTAAGTGATTTTATCGAGAAAATCAAGCCTGATATAATAATTCTGCAATTTTGCTCCAATGACTTCTGCGATAATTTATGCCCCTTGGATAGAAAGTCGTATCCTTTTAACAATTACGGGGTAAGGCCGTATTTAGAAAATGGGAGCATTGTTTACCGGCTTACCGCCCCGTTCTCCTGGCTGAGGACGCACTCTTTTACCGCGGACCTGCTGCTTTACATTTATGACGGAGTTATGCGAAAAATATCGGAAAGAAGCTTTTTGGCCGATACAAAAAGAAGAAAAATTTTGCTGGAGTACCATCCAAAGAACAAAGAGATAGAGCGGTTACACAGCGAGGCATTTATCGTTACAGAAAAGATCATGAATATGATAAAAAGAAAAACAGGCAATATACCGGTTTATTTCATGGATGTTTCTAACCCGGATGATCCCCGTGGTGAATATTTGTGTAAAGGCGCAGGTTTTATTTACATCCCCGGAATTATCGAATATCTAGTCTCAAAAGAAAAAGATGGCTATTGCGTCACCGCCTCTCATGATAAACACTGGAATCTTCTTGGCAATAGATTTATCGGCGATAAACTTACAGAATATTTTTTAAAAGAAGGCTTTAAATAACATGAAACTATCCGTACCTACAAATTGGCAGCCCGATTTATTGGGCAGAATAAATAAATCTAAGGTTATTGAGATCTATGGAAAATTGGGTTGCGACCCTATAGGCGGAGGCAGGCCATCGTTTACGCTGCCGTCTATTGATAAGCGCCGGGTTAAGGATTATATCTTGAAGGTGCACCAGAATGGCTTGAAATTTAATTATCTCTTAAATGCCGTATGCCTGGGTAATATTGAATGGTCAGCTGCCGGGCAGAAAAGGATAAGAGGATTTCTTGACTGGTTAACCACTCTAGATGTCGATGTGGTCACCGTCAGCATACCATATCTGCTTGAGCTGGTTAAGAAGCGCTATCCTCACTTTGAAACTAAAGTATCGGTATGCGCCGCAGTTTGCGACCCCTTACAGGCAAAATACTGGGAAGATATGGGAGCGGATACGATTACTCTTTCTCCATGGGCGGTAAACCGCAGTTTTAAAACCTTAAGAGAAATAAGGCAGGCGGTAAAATGCAAATTGCAGGTATACGCGAATACACGTTGCCTATCCGGATGTCCTTCTGTCCAGTACCATTATTCATCACACAGCCATTCTTCAAGGACCAAGGATAGAGCATCCAGCATTAATTACTGCAGGTTTTCTTGTAACTACCTGATATTCAAAGAACCCTGGAGGCTTATTTCAGCCTGCTGGATCCGCCCGGAAGATTTACCATACTATGAGACAGTGGGAATAAATTCAGTTAAATTATCCGACCGGAGCATGGAAACAGAGCAAATCCAGCGCATAGTTGAGGCTTATACAATGGAAAGTTATGGCGGAAACCTTATGGATTTATTGTACATAATTTCTGCGAAAAAATTGGCAATCGGGAAGAAACGCAACATCAAGGTACCGCCGCTCAGCAAACTCCTGGACCAAATACCTGTTAATGATCCTACCTTCCTGGATAACGGAAAATTAGACGGTTTCCTGAATTTTTTTATTGAAGGCAAGTGCAGCCGTATTAACTGTGACGTGTGCGGATATTGCCGGGATATCGCGAATAAAGCTTTGTATATTCCTGATGATTATCGTAGCAAATTAATTTCCATCTATGAAGATTTATTTAAAATTATTATCGGCGGAGAGATGTTTACATGCAGGCAGAAGAACTGAATAAGAAAACGATAAAAGGATTGTCCTGGATAATGCTGGGAGTTGGCGTGCAGCATTTAGTAGACATATCTACTAAAATAGTATTAGTGAGGCTGCTATTGCCCGTTGAATTTGGCACTATTGCTACGGCGTACATCGTTATTAATCTACTCAGAGTTTTAAATGAAACCGGGATTTCTACGGCGATAATCCGAAGAAATGACGTAGATGACGAAAGTTTTTCAACAACATTCTTTTTTAATATTTTAATAAGCTTGATTTCACTGGTATCGGCCTTTATCTTAGCACCTTCCGTAGCCGCTTATTTTAAAAACAATTCGCTGGTGCCGGTTATACGCATATTATCGCTGGTTATCTTTATTGAATCATTCTACTATGTCCATAACACGCTTTTGATAAAAAATCTGAATTTTAAGAATACGGTTATTCCTGAATTGGCGGCTGTTGTAATGTATTCCGTTTCTGGCATAACGCTTGCTTATTTTAAATTTGGCTTATGGAGCCTGGTTTGGTCGTCTTTAGCGCGCTCAATTGTTGCTGTAGTGTTATATTGGAAGTTAAATCCGTGGAGGCCAAAGCCACGTTTTAATTATCTAAAGTTGAAGACACTATTAGGTTTCGGCATCAAGGTATCAGCAATAAGAATACTAAGGTATGCGAGAAATAATATTGGCTATCTTGTGATAGCTAAATTCTTAGGTCCTGTTGCTTTGGGGTATTATTATGTTGCCTATGAAGTGTCGCATTACTGCGATACGCAATTGTTTCCGCTGTTGAGTAAGATAATCTTTCCCGCCTTCGGCCAATTAGAAGACGCAAGAATGATCAGGAGATACTATTTTAAAGCAGTTAAGTACATCTCTATAATCGGGATTCCTGTTTCCTTAATCATATTTGCTTTAAGTGCGTGGATAGTATTGTTTTTATATGGATCAAAGTGGCTGCCTTCAGCTGTCCCCATGCAATTTTTGTCATTATTGGGTTGTTTAAAACTTATGGAAAACTTAGTATTTAATTCATTATTTATTGCCAAAGGAAATATCGACAAATTCTTCAAAATCAACATAACTATGTTTTTGATAAATGTTATCGCGGTGTTTATAGGAGTATCCCATGGAATTACAGGCGTTGCCGTGCTTTCTTTATCTGCCGGAATTCTAAATTTTACAATAATTATTCTTTCAATACACCCGATAATAAATCACAAATGGCAGGAATATGCAAAAAGCCTTTTTCCGGGAATTTTCTCAGGAGTAATAATGCTGGCGTTCCTATTGTTATTACGCGCTCTGCCATATGCTGGGGCGGTATTTTTATTGCCAGGGGTAGCATTGGCATTAATAATCTACGTGGTTATGCTAAAATTGTGCAAGGTAGACATATTCGGGAAAATTAAATTCATTGATAAAACAATTATATCTTAAGACTGCCTGGTAAATAATGCGAGTCAATTCTCAGGCCTTTAAAATATTGACAAATACGGGAAGGAATGATAACCTGAGTCGTTAAGCAGGTCCGGGATCCCTGGGGTTTTTGAAACCAGATTTTCTGTATGAAGAAGGAGGGGGGAATGAAACTGATTTTAGCGCCGCTGGTTTTGTGTTTAGGCATATTTATGAATTTTATCCCGGCATTTGCGGAACTAAATTTCAGCGGGGGAGGGGCCTTACGGTTAAGGCATGAATACTGGAAAAACTTGAAAGACATGAATAGCGGCGTACTGGATAACCGCAATTTCTTTAGGATAAGGACGTCGCTCTGGGGGCAAATGGATTTAGATAAAAAGGCAAGCTTGTATGTTAAGCTTACGGATGAATTTAAGGCTTATACTTATTTTGGGGGATCGACCTCTTCTGTCCCCGACAAGAGCGCATCAAAAAAAGGGTATCATTTTGATATCAATGAAGTCGTATTTGATAATTTTTATCTGGATGTAAAAAGAGTTCTTGATTCTCCCGTAGGCCTGCGTATTGGACGGCAGGATCTGCCGACTTCCGATTATGGAGAAGGGTTCCTGATCGGCGATGGTACTCCGGTGGACGGGTCAAGGACATATTATTTTAATGCAGCCAAGGCAAGGTGGCAAATCGATGGCAATACTTCATTAGATGCAATCTTGATAGATGATCCAAGAGACGAAGAATTCCTGCCGGTAATAAACCAGACGAAATTAGTCAATATAAGTAATCCAACCCTAGATAAGGTTACACAACAACTAAATACCACAGACGAAAAAGCCGGTGTTCTGTATTTTAGGAATAAATCCATTAAGAACCTTTACACGGAGGGGTACTACATATATAAAACAGAAGCCGCAGAAGGGGGGACGGGGCTGCAATCGCAGCGAACCAGGCTGCATACATTTGGTTCATACTCTAAGTTTAATCTTTCTCCGTATACCCTCAGAGGCCAGCTTGCCTATCAGACGGGTGACTACGGCGATAACAGCAGAAGAGGCTTGGGTGGGTATGTTTATGTAGACAGGGCTTTTAAGAATATACCCTGGTCCCCGCTTGCCAGTTTAGGGTATATTTATCTTTCGGGTGACAAACAAAGCACCAGCGCAAATGAAGCATGGGATCCATTATTTTCCAGGTATCCATGGTTATCAGATTTATATTGTCTTACCTTGGCCGGAGAAACCGGTATGACCGGCTACTGGACTAATTTTCAATGGGAGAGGGCATCGTTAACCCTATATCCGGTAAAGAAAGCTAAATTGTTGCTTTCATATAATTTCTTGAGAGCCAATACGCAGGTGGCAGCCAGCAGTATTTTTTCCGGAACAAGCAAAACAAGGGGACAGTTGATACAGGGCAAGCTGGATTATGAGATCAGTAAAAATATTACAACATATTTCATGGCCGAATATCTTATTCCGGGTAAATTTTACGCGAATCAAGACGCAGCGGTATTTCTTAGAACAGAACTGATGATCAAATTTTAATAAGATATTTTATTTTAGGTTGCGGGAAGACTGCGGAAAAAAGGAGGGGTTAAAATGAAAAGACCTATTTTATTTTTGTTGCTGGTACTTTTAGCAGCCCAATTTAGTTGTAAAATAGCGCCTGTTTTGGCCCAGGAACAGGAAGAAGATAATAGGGCAGCAGCTCTGGAGGTAGTAAAAGCATTTTATGAAAGCACAGAGAAAGGCGACTATAATTCTGCATTGCAACAAATCTCTCCTAATTTCTCCTGCGTAATAAATGGAGAAAAAATGGACTATAACAGACACAAAGCTTACCTTAAGGACAGCTTGGAGCTGAATTATAAGAGATTTCTTCGGTTTTCCTTATATAATGTTCGGGTAAATCTGGAAGGAAGCGGCGATAGCGCTATCGCAGAAGTTGATTTCTATTGGAAAGGTTATGATTCTATAGCCCTTGTTGATAAAACCGGCTATAGAAAACGGGTGGCTCATTTAGCGAAAGAAAATGGGGTGTGGAAAATAACCTGTCTCGGTCCTTTGGATCCCCCATCGGCACAACAGCCTCAATCCTAACTCGTTTAGGTGTAGTTATAGCTCAATCCTGCCAAAAAGGCCTTTCGATATCACGTAAAATCAAGTATTATGTGAAGAAAAGGCCTATCCCGCCCAAAAGAATTTGTGTGGTAAGATAAGGATGATATGAAGGATATTTCTATCTTAATCGTAGAAAATAACAGGGCAAATAAGTTAAAGAGGCTGCTGGAAAGTATTTTGAAGTTTGCTAAGCCGGAAGCCGTAGAGGTACTGGTATTAATAAACGGAGAAGGCTCAGAATCAGAGGCCCTACTCAAGGAATTGATACCTTTGCACGCTAATATCCGGTATTTTAAGTCTGGGAACCTGAACAGAGGGGAAGCAAGGAACCTCTTGATAAAAATGTCGGAGGGCAAAATTCTGTATTTCCTGGATGATGATGCTTTGGTCAATAAGGATGTATTTACTTTGATTGGCGAAAAGTTCCGAGAGAACAGTGATATTTCTATTATCGGCGGCCCTAATTTAAACATGCCCGGCAGCTCATTATTTCAGGAATGTCAGGGATTTGCCTTAGCCTCTTTCTTTGGGACTCTATGGGTAAGCCAAAGGTACAAAAAGTCCGGAGAGGACAGGCAGGTGGATGAGTCGGGATTGATATTATGCAATCTTGCCGCAAAAAAGGAAATATTCAGCATAACAAATATGCGTTTCCCGGAAAATTTAGTTTCCGCAGAAGAAAACCTTTTATTAGCGAGATTGGCCAGGCTGGGGTATAAAGCCATGTATGTCCCGGAGTTAGAAGTGTTTCATGAAAGGAGGGCTACCTACAGGGAGTTTTTCAGGCAGATCCTAACTTATGGCAGAGGGCGCGCCCAGATTTTTAAAATCCTCCCATCTTATATAAACCCGGTTAATCTTTTGCCGATGGTTTTTCTTTTTTGCCTTGCAGCTGCCCCTTTCATAAAATCACAGGCATATTGGAGCGCGTTAATGTTTTATCCGGCATTAGATCTGGTTTTTTCATTGAAAATAGCCTGCAAAAAACATGATTTGCGGGTATTTATTATCCTGCTGTTTATTTTCCCTACGATACACTTTGCTTACGCGCTTGCTTTCCTTACAGAAATATTAAGAATTAACCGGAAAGCGTTGATGTGATGTTCGGTTATTTTAAGAAATTCAACCTAAGGAAAAAATAATTCTATGAAACTATCCGTGCCTACAAATTGGCAGCCAGATTTATTGGGGAGAATAAATAAATCAAAGGTCGCTGAAATCTATGGAAAATTAGAGAGGGATCCCGTGGGCGGTGGCCGCCCTTCTTTTATGCTTCCCTACATTAGTAAAACTCAGGCCAAAGAATATATTTCAACTGTGCATAAAGCCGGTCTTAAATTCAATTATCTTTTGAACGCTTCTTGTCTTGGAAATATTGAGTGGACAGCGCAAGGCCAAAAGAGGATTAGAAAATTCCTTGATTGGTTGACTGCCATAGGCGTTGATGCGGTGACGGTAGCCGTTCCATATCTACTTCAGGTAGTCAAGAAGTGTTACCCGCATTTTGCAACAAAGATATCCGTGTGCGCGGGAATATATAATCCTATCCAGGCTAAATACTGGGAAAGCTTGGGAGCGGATGAAGTATCGCTTTCTCCGTGGTTAGTAAATCGCAACTTTAAGCTTTTAAGGAGAATCCGCGCTGCCGTCAATTGCGATTTACAGATTTACGCGAACACCAGATGCTTAATCGGATGCCCGTTTGCAAATTACCATTACTCATCCACCAGCCATTCTTCAACTTCAAGCGGTATTAATAACGGATTCTTTATTAACTACTGTATGTATTCCTGCGCTTATCTGGCGTTGTCGGAGCCCTGGAGATTAATAGCTTCATGCTGGATACGCCCGGAAGATTTACATTATTATAAAGAGGCAGGAATAAATACGGTTAAATTGTCAGAACGTGGCATAAAAACAGAATATATCCAGCGCATAGTTGAGGCGTATACAGAGGAGGAATATGACGGCAACCTTATGGATTTATTTCTTAGCCCTTCAAAGAGCCTGACGCCCTTCAAGAAGTACTCTTGGAAAAAAATAAAGTTTTTCTTCCATCCTTTTGGGGTCGACCTCTTTAAGCTGCACCGTTTTCTTACGCGTATACCCGCTGATGATCCTACCCATTTAGATAATAAAAAATTGGACGGATTTCTTAAGTTCTTTGTCGAAAAAAAATGTCGCCAGGGTAATTGCGACGAGTGTGGATATTGCCGCGACGTTGCCAAGAAAGCTTTATATATACCTGAGGGTTATAGGAATAAGATGCTGGGGATATATAAAGATTTACTTGAAGAAATCATTGACGGGGGTGTGTTTAAAATCAACAGCAATAAAATGCCTGGATAGGCTATTGGTCTGTACTCAAATGGCGCAGTTATTTTTAAAAAATAAATTAACGGCTAATTTTATCCTTTTGGGAATAGTGCTTATCGGTTTTGCCTTGCGTATGCATGACCTTAAAAAGCATGATCTCTGGTTTGATGAAGTAATTACCTACGAACATATTTCAATGGCATACTCAGGAGAAAACAAAAATTTCGTTAATAATTATCTTGAGAAAAACCCTCCCTTTTATTTTGTTTTGCTGCGGCAATGGTCTAAAATATTCGGCCAAAGCGAATTTTCACTCAGGCTCCTTTCTTGCCTGCTGGGAGTTTTATCAATAGTGCTGCTTTACAAAGTAAGCAGGTTATTTTTTAGCCGTTCGGTTTCATTGCTCGCTGCTTTTTTTTTAGCCCTTTCCCCTTTTCAGCTCTGGTATTCCCAGGAGGTAAGGGCCTTTTCGCTTTCCGTGTTCCTCTCGTTACTAAACACTTATTTTATTTTAAAAGCCTTAAAGAGTGACGATAATAGATATTGGTTGTGTTATTTCTTTTCCTTGTCCTGCCTGTTGTTCACGACATATTTTAGTTTTTTGTTATTCATTCCGCAGGCTGTCCTGATCTTATATAATCGTAAATTCATATTAAAATGGTTAATCGCGCTTCTGGGCGCCAATCTCCTGTTCCTAATTTTTATTTACCCGTCTTTTACGCACCAATTCGCCCTCCTGCAATATAAAAACTGGGTGCCTTCACCTGACGGCGCCGGTTTTATTCTGTTTTCATTAAATAATTTTGTTATCGGTTATAATGCTGGCCCGGTTGCTTATAATGCTTCGCTGCTCCTTATTTTATGGATGAGTTTTTTTGCCTGTTTTAATATGCCGGTGAGGACAATGATAATTTTGCTCTCTTTTTTAGCGGCGCCGATAATTTTGGTGTTCATTTTCTCTAAAATATTTTTTCCCATCTACCTTGACCGCAGCTTGATAATCTTTTGTCCATTCCTTTACATTGTCTTGTCCAAAGGAGTTTCTGCGATAAAATACGGTTGGCTTAAGTCTCTTGTTATCTTGAGTTTCCTTGTTTGCATTGGCCTTTCTCTGGTTAATTATTATTATGATGCGCTGCCGGACAGGAGTTCCAATACCGTAATTTTTTTAAAAAGACCAGTCAGGCCTTTAGTAGATTTATTCCTGCTCAACAAAGAAAATGGGGACGTTATAGGATTCTCTAATTATGGTTTTATGAGCACCTTCCGACATTATCTGCGCCAGGAGTCAAAAGAATATTCGGAAATTCCCAAGTATTATTTTTTTATTTCTCCCGGGGATGAATTCTTTGAAAGCGAGATCCAGAACATGCGGTCATTCGGATTTAAAAGCGAGTTGAAGTTTATTGACGTAAATAAGGATAATCTCGGTAGCCTCATCAATAAGCGGATTTGGGTATTTTCTACATCCTGGAAACGGCAGGGCAGTTTGGAACCGTACGCCCGGAAGGTAAAAATGTGGTTTGATAAACATTGTTGGAAAATCAGAGAGTGGTATGACGACGGGGTATGGATAGCAATATATAGGCTAAAATGAAGAAGATCGCCTGTAGTTATTGTATATCTGGTATTGATCATTAATATGACCGATTTGTTGATAAAGAAGACATACCGCTTTATGTACAGGAATATTAATTCAAAAAGTGCGATTCATTCTGTTGCGAGGAAAATAGCTTTTACTTTATTGAATTATAAATACAGGACAATAAAATTGCATATAAATAATAACTGCAACTTGAAATGCAAAAATTGTTACTGCTATTTTGGAGAACAGGGAGCGGACTTAAAGAAAGAGGAAATCTACCGGTTCATAGACCAACTAAAAATTGTAAACCAGAATTTGGATCTGCATATCCTCGGAGGAGAGCCTCTCTTAAGGGAAGATCTATTTGAGATTATCAGCTACGCGGGGAAGAAACTAAAAAAGATAATATTATTTACTAACGCTACATTAATAACCCCTGAGATTGCAAGAAAAATAAAAGATTTACGAATAACGGCAGTTATCGCCACATTGCATTCTGCTGATCAAGATATACACGACAGTATAACGCAGGAGAGCACCTCCTGGAAGAGGACTGTATCCGGAATGCGCTACTTAATCGAAGCGGGCGTGCCAACATATAGTTTTACGGTGCTTTTGTCTTGTAATGCCGGACACTTAGACAAGATCGAGCATTTTGTTAAGGGGCTGGGAGCAAAAACCATGTATTTTCCCTATATAAAACAATGCCCGCAGGATAATTTATGCGTAGCCGACAAGAAAGAATTTCAGGAGGCGTTAACCTGGGTATTTAACAAGAGCGGAAAATATAAGAATAAACTGCTTTCGATATTGAATAAACGCCCGAAAGCCTGTTCTGCGTTTGTGAGCACAATCAACATAAAATCAGACGGCACCCTTACCCCGTGCCCGTTTCTAAAGATGGACTTAGGCAACATTAAAAATGAAAAATTTTACTCTATTCTGGATAGGGCGCGCAGCAATAAAGATTTGTTAGATTTTTTGTCCGTTCCAGAAGAGTGCGAAGAGTGCTCTTTGGTTGATATTTGTGGTGGCGGTTGTAAAGCGTTCAGGTATAATGTTTATCGTGACGCCATTAACAAGGATGAAAATTGTTCGGGGCCATTTAAAGAAAGAATCCCGGTTGATAGAATAGGCTCCTTTTTGCCCTATGTATTCTAAACAAGAAGTAACTTTAATTTGCGCAAGCGAGGATTCCTCAAAAAAACGGTCGTCGTTATTAAGGACGCTACGAGAAAGGACCTGTCCGCCTCTCGGCCTGCTCTATTTGGCGGCTGTTTTGGAAAAGGAGAAAATAAAGGTAGGGATAATCGATTTGGCCCGGTTAAAAGGGGGTATCCGGCAGGCAATACAGGCAATACGCTCTTCAAACCCGAGCGTTATTGGAATATATGTTACTTCTTTTGAGCTCTCCTTAGTCAAAAGATTGATATCCGAAATCAGGAATAATTTAAAAGGGTCAAGAATTGTTATCGGGGGCCCGCATGTAAATTACTGCCCGGATTCGGTAGTCTATCTTAACGCTGATTTTGGAATTATTTCAGATGGAGAGTATGGGCTGTTAGGTTTGGTTAAAGAGTTGCTGAATAACGGCAGCAATTTTATGGATATCCCAAATCTTATAACCCGGTCAGGCAATGGCATAAGGGTAAACGGCCTGAAAATGATCGAAGATCTAGACAGCCTGCCTTTTCCCGCCCGGCATCTTTGGCCTTACCGATTTTATTCGCCTTTGATCGCCGGTAAAATTACTTCGGCGGTAACTTCAAGGGGCTGTGTTTTTCAATGCAGCTTTTGCGGGGTGCCCAATAAAGGGACATTAAGAGCCAGAAGCGTTGCCAGCGTAATAGAAGAGTTTGGTTATCTTCAGAAACAGGGATTTAATTACGTTGAACTTCTTGATGATACCTTTACTTATGATAGAAACAGGGTAAAATTGTTTTGTGAAACATTAATTGAAAAAAGGAATGATTTAAAGTGGACCTGTTTAACCCGGATCGATTGCGTAGATAAAGAATTGTTGCGTTTGATGAATTTGGCGAAATGCACTCACATTAAATACGGGATAGAAACCGGTTCAGAATTCATCAGGAATAAAATCATGAAAAAGCCCATCGCAAATGTCCAGATCGAAAATGTCATTAGGGAGACAAAAGGTGCGGGTATTTTTGCCGAGGGTTGTTTTATGCTGGCAGAGCGTGAAGAATCTTTAAAAGATATTAGATTTACCGTGGAATTCATAAAAAAGTTGAAGTTGGATTATATTGATTTTCACTTAACATGGTTAGTACCCGGTTCAGAGATTTTAAAGAAAGCGCTAACTGAGCAAAGAATTACTTCTGATGTGTGGGAGAAGGTCGCTGATGGAAAGCAGGTGCCTTTTTCTACCCCCGACACCGTAACATTGCCTGAAATAATCGCCCTAAGAAAGAAGATCATGAGAGATTTTTATTTTAACCCGGTTTTTTTGTTTAAAGAGATTTTTACAAGGACAAAGGATTTCCCTTCAGCGATAAATAAAATAATGATTTTGTTAAATGTTTTAAATTTGCATAGAAGATGAAGTTATCCGTGCCTACAAATTGGGAAGAGGGCCTTCTCCCGCAGCTGAATAAGAAAAATATTGCCGTAATCTACGGGAAGCTGGACAAAGATTTCGTCGGAGCTGGCCGGCCAAGCTCTATATTGGCGAGAATCACGAAAAGAGAAACCGGCAGGCAAATATCCGGTATCCACAAGAACGGTATAAAATTTGATTATTTATTGAACTCTCCGTGTTTAAACAATCTGGAATGGACTGCCTTTGGGCAAAAAGAAATCAGAAGATTGCTGGATTGGCTGGTTACCATAGGGACAGATAGCGTTACAGTAAGCATGCCATATTTGCTTCAGATGATAAAAAAATGCTATTCTGGCATCGAAGTAAATATTTCAGTCGGTGCGGGTATTGCTTCTTTGGCTAAAGCAAAATACTGGGAAGACTTGGGAGCGAACCAGCTTACCCTTCTTCCCACGGAGGCCAATAGGGATTTCCAGCTTTTAAGCAATATCCGCAAGGCCGTTAACTGCCGCCTGCAATTAATTGCTAATTTACCCTGCCTGCATGAATGCCCATTTTATGCGTACCATATTGCTTCCCTCGGACATGCTTCGCAAACCGAACATATTAATAAAGGCTTTTTTGTTGATTATTATCCTTTATTGTGCAAATACCATAAATTATCCGCACCATGGAGGATGGTTGCTGCATCCTGGATCAGGCCGGAAGATTTACGCTATTATGAAGAAATAGGAATAGACAGGATAAAGCTTGTTGACAGGGGCTGGAAAACAGAATATATCCTTCGTGCGGTAGAGGCATATACTAATGAAAGATATGATGGCAACCTGTTAGATTTGTTTTCCGACACGGGGAAATATCAGGCATTCGCAAAAAGGTATTCTTGGGGGAGGATTAAATATTTATTTCATCCCATGAAATACAATATGTTTCTTTTCCACCGTCGGGTAAGCCCCATGATTTTCAATGACCCGTCATTCCTGGATAACCGAAAAATGGGTGGTTTTATTAAATTCTTTATGGACGGTAAATGCAAATCCGCTAACTGCAGTGAATGTAATTATTGCCGCGGCATTGCCGAAGAAGCATTCAATGTGCCAAATGATTACAGAGAAAAGATGTTAAGTTTATGCGGGAGGTTATTGAATGATATTATTGACGGAACTGTATTTTATTGTGATAAGAAATGAGCAAGAGAATAAATTTTAAATCCCTTATCTTTATATCTAGCTTTTTAAGCATAATTTGTTTCTCATATCTTTACATTTCCCATCTCTGCCTGAAATCTTCCAAAACGAATATCATTCTTATAATGGGCGATTCTTTAAGGGCAGATCATTTAGGCTGTTACGGTTATAATAAGAATACCAGCCCTTGCATCGATAAATTTTCCGAGAAATTAACTTTATACGAGAATTGTTTTTCAGCAGCCACTTGGACTGT